>NZ_JBQCWZ010000038.1:0-21824 GCF_051956895.1 Neisseria sp. P0021.S006 | reverse complement strand
CCGAGCGTTCGGGTAGGTTGCTTGAGCACACCAGCAATGATGTGCCTAGAGGAATGACTGTCCGCGACAGAACCCGGCTTACCGTCCGAGCTGTATGTCCCCATACCGCGGCAGGTTTTTAAAACCTGCCGCATTTTTATAGAAATAAAAAGGCCGTCTGAAACCTGAATCTTGGTTTCAGACGGCCTTTTTTAAACCGCTGTTTATGGACGGTATTCCGGTTTCATGCCGTTGGGCAGGAGCTGCCATACATAGCCGGTGGTTTTCATTTTACCGGCCACTTCGCCTGCTTCGTCGCCATAGCCCCAGAAATAATCCACACGGACTGCGCCTTTAATCGCGCTGCCGGTATCTTGCGCCATAATTAAGCGGTTGAGGGCTTTTTTGGTGATCGGATGGGCAGTGGCGACAAATAATGGTGCGCCAAGCGTGATGTAGTGACGGTCGATGGCACCGGCGTATTCGCCCATCAACGGCGTACCCAATGCGCCCACCGGGCCTGAATCACTGCTGCCGGTCAGCTCGCGGAAGAAGACGTAGCTTGGGTTTTGTCCCAAAACTTCGGCAAGACGGCCGGGGTTTTGCTTCATATAGGCCTTGATGCCCTGCATGCTGGTCTGACCCAGCGGCAGATAGCCTTTGTCCGCCATATAGCGGCCGATGGAAACATACGGATGTTCGTTTTTATCGGCAAATCCGACGCGGATGTATTTGCCGGACGGTGTTTTCAGACGGCCTGAACCTTGAATGTGCATAAAGAAAAGTTCGACCGGATCATCTGCATAACCCAAAATCGGCGCTTTGCCGTTAAGCGCGCCGCCGTTGATTTGGCTGCGGGTGTGGTAAGGAACAAAACGGCTGCCTTCAAAACGGCCTTTCAGCGCAGTGCTGCGTGCTGTAATCGGGAATCTGGACAAGTCGGCCGTGTATGTGCCGCTGTTGTCGATGACGCCGCTGTTTGGGCCGGTTTGGCGGATGCGGACGGTGGCTTTGCTGCCCCTCAAGTTTGCAGCCAGCGGAACGGAAACAAAATCGTTCGGAATGCCGTAAATCGGGAAACGGGATTGGCTTGTGGCTTTGTCGTCGCCGTGCAGGACCGGTTCGTAATAGCCGGTAATGGTGCCGGCAGGATTGCCGCCGTTATCGACGCGCCATGCGGTGAAATAGCGTTCAAAGAAGTGTTTGGCTTGGAAATGGTGCACCGGTGTTTGCATGGCTTGGATACAAACGTCCTGCCAGCCTTGGCGGTTTTTAAGTTTTTCACAGCCTAAACGGAAAGACTGCAGGCTTTTGGTAAAGTGTTGGAGATCCCAGTGCGGCAATTCGTTGTAGGAAACTACGGTATAGTTTGCTCCTCCCCCACTCACTGTCGTACCGATGGGATCGGGCGTACCGGTGGGGCGGTCAGGGCCTTTGATAACGCTGGTGTCGGTTTCGGGGAGGTTTTTAATGCTTTTGCTCGGACAGGCGGCAAGAATGGCTGCGGCAATACTGACGAGCGTGATGCGGTACAGATGTTTTTTCATGGAATCAATAGCGTGTCGAAAGGCCGTCTGAAAGCTATTTTTCAGACGGCCTATGTTGGAAAGTGCTGATTTTAACACAAAAAAGCCATTTATCGGCGCGGCGGCAATTTGACGACAACCGTATCGGCCAGCATATCGTAGAGCGTGCGGCGGTCGCGTTTGACGGAGAAGAGCATGATGAAGTTAATGAAGGCTATAAGCAGAGAAATCAGGTTTCCACCCGTGTCACTTATTGCCAACGATACAATAGTTACCACAACACCAACAGCAAGCGCCCAGACAACTTCGCGGATTAAAACCGTTCCTTCAAAGCCCGGATTGCTTCCGTCATTTTTTAACACCCGGATGCCCATAATTTTTTTACCTAAAGACTGACCGTCCCGGCTCATGTAATACAGTTGGACAATACCAAAAACCAAATAAACAGCCAAAGAAATAAAAAATGTTATGGCAAAATATTCAGGGGTATTAAAAAGAGAAGATTCCGAAACTAATTTTTTGCTTTCATCTAAAGTGAAAACTACCATCACGATGAATGGCAACCATATCAAAAAAGTAAACAGATTATTCAACAAATATGCCGCAACCCTCGCCCCCGGCGAAGCAATATGGACATCTACTATTTCTGTTTTAGGCAAATCCGACAAATTGATTTCGCTCATTTAATCTTCCTCTGTGCTATTTAATGAGATGCAATTTCATTGCCATCTTAACCTATTTTTCCATCATTCTAAAAAATTTCGATAAAAACCTTTACATTTTCCGCAGACGGCGTTAAAACGTTTGTTTTCCCCTTTTTTATAGTGGGTTAACAAAAGTCTGAACAAAACGGCAGGCGATGCCGTTCCGATTTTTGTTAATGCACTATAAACTTATCCGGATTTTCTTTGTAAGGAGTAACACATGAAAGTAGGTTTTGTCGGCTGGCGCGGTATGGTCGGCTCTGTTTTGATGCAGCGTATGAAAGAAGAAAACGACTTCGCCCACATTCCCGAAGCATTTTTCTTTACCACTTCCAACGTCGGCGGCGATGCCCCTGATTTCGGTCAGGCAGCCAAAACATTGTTGGATGCCAACGATGTTGCCGAATTGGCAAAAATGGACATCATCGTTACTTGTCAGGGTGGCGATTACACCAAATCCGTCTTCCAACCCCTGCGCGACAGTGGCTGGAACGGCTACTGGGTTGACGCGGCTTCTTCCCTGCGCATGAAAGACGACGCGATTATCGTCCTCGACCCTGTCAACCGCAACGTCATCGACAACGGCCTCAAAAACGGCGTGAAAAACTACATCGGCGGCAACTGTACCGTTTCCCTGATGTTGATGGCTTTGGGCGGTTTGTTCCAAAACGATTTGGTCGAATGGGCAACCAGCATGACCTATCAAGCCGCTTCCGGCGCGGGTGCGAAAAACATGCGCGAACTCATCAACGGCATGGGCGCGATTCACGCCAAAGTGGCAGACGAGCTTGCCGATCCTTCCAGCGCGATTCTCGACATCGACCGCAAAGTGTCCGATTTCCTGCGCAGCGAAGATTATCCGAAAGCCAACTTCGGTGTACCGCTCGCCGGCAGCCTGATTCCGTGGATTGACGTGGACTTGGGCAACGGCCAGTCCAAAGAAGAATGGAAAGGCGGCGTGGAAACCAACAAAATCCTCGGCCGCAGCGACAATCCGACCGTGATTGACGGCTTGTGCGTACGCATCGGCTCTATGCGCTGCCACAGCCAAGCCCTCACCCTGAAGCTGAAAAAAGATCTACCCGTTTCTGAAATTGAAGCGATTTTGGCAGGCGCGAACGATTGGGTGAAAGTCATCCCCAACGAAAAAGAAGCCAGCATCCACGAGCTGACGCCCGCCAAAGTCACCGGCACGCTGTCCGTCCCTGTCGGACGCATCCGCAAACTGGGCATGGGCGGCGAATACATCAGCGCATTCACTGTCGGCGACCAACTCTTGTGGGGCGCTGCCGAGCCGTTGCGCCGCGTATTGCGCATTATCTTGGGCAGCCTGTAATTTAGGTTGGCATGAAAAAAGCAACGGTTTGGGCCGTTGCTTTTTTTGTCACAAAAAGGCCGTCTGAACCTTTCAGACGGCCTTGTTTCCTATTCTTTTTTACCGGCCAAACCGATTTCTTTGGTGGAATCGCCAACTTTGATTTGCGCCTTACCGGCAATTTCTTCAGCCTGCGGGCCGAAGAGTTTCAAATCGTAACGGCCGTTTTCGATACCGTTCAAACTGGTTTTACCGCTGATGGCGGCTTTTCCGTTGTTATTGGCAATGCCTGCGGCAAGCAGGTCGACATTATTGTGGGAAGCCATGCTGCTGATTTTGCCGTAACCTTGTTTTTTATCGAAATCGACAGTGTATTTCAGACGGCCGCTGCGGTCGTCGCCGTTAAACGCGATCCCCGAATACTGATAGCTGCCTTGTTTGGGTAAATTGCGATACGCTGTTTCATCGCCTTGGACTTCGCCGACGGTAAATATGTATGTATCGAGGTTTTGCAGCTTGCCTGCGTCATCGGCTTTTTGTTTGGCGTAACGCGCGGCAACAGTGGAATAATTTTGTTTATACACTTGGAAATCGCCCGTTTCCAAAGTGATGACTTGACCGTTTACCTTGATTTTTTGGGCGTAGTCGTAAGAAGATACTTTATCGGTTTTCAAAAAGCCGGTATCGAGTTTGCCGCCTTTTTGCAGGGTTTGCGTTTTACCGTTGGCGGTCAGCTCCAACGTACCGTTTTCAGGGACGGATTCGTTCAATTCAACGGACAACACGCCTTTCGGATGCGGATTGAGCGGCTCGGTCACGGCATTCGACAAGCCGCTTGTTGCGCCGCCGCAGGCAGTCAACATCAAAGACAGGGAGGCAGTCAAAGCAGAAATACAGAGGGTTCTCATCATTTTTTCCTTTCCTTTTTTATTTGATATGATATTTATCATATACCTAAAAAAATGAACAATAAATGATTTTTGTCAAAATTAAGTATTTTGAATATTGATTTTATAAATGTTGAAACATTTTTATAATATCGGGCATTCAGTCCTTCCCGCCTCCCTTCCGCTATAATCATTCTATTTTGCAAACGGATTTCATTATGCCTAAAATCACCCTTATCGCCGCCTATGCCGCCCGCCGCTGTATCGGCATCAACAACACCATGCCTTGGCATTTGCCCGAGGATTTTGCCTTTTTCAAATCCTACACTAACGGCAAACCCGTCATTATGGGCCGCAAAACATGGGAGTCGCTGCCGCGCAAACCGCTGCCCGGCCGTCAAAATATCGTCATCACCCGCCAAGATTATCAGGCCGAAGGCGCGCAAACGGCGGCCTCTTTGGAAGATGCGCTGGCTTTGTGTCAGGGGGTTGAAGAAGTCATCATCATGGGCGGCGCGCAAATTTATGCACAAGCCCTGCCGATTGCCACGGATTTGCGTTTGACCGAAGTCGGTTTGGATGTGGACGGCGATGCGTTTTTTCCTGAGTTTTCCACAGAAACATGGCAAGAAGCTTCTTGGGAAAACCATGTTTCCGCCAAAGGCATCGAATACGCGTTTGTGCATTATGTGAAGGCATAATCCGACAGCACAAAGGCCGTCTGAAATCCTGTTTTTCAGGTTTCAGACGGCCTTTTTATTTCGTTTATTTACGGCATACCGTTTAAGCTGTTTTATTTTTCAAAGGCAGTTTGATATGCGGTTTGGCCGGCTTGGGCGCTTCTTTCAGTCCAAGTTCAATTTGCTGCTCTTCGCTCAACAAATTGCTCCAGTCGCCTTTTTTATACCAGTCGCGGCCGTCCAACTCGATGGGATGTTGGATACGCTCGCAACCGTTGCCGCATTGCAAATCGTCCTCTTTGCAATATTTGTCGCAACCCCAGCAGATACGCTCGGGATTTTTCGGGAAAATGGGAAATTTCTTGGCCATGATGTTCTTCTTTTGTTTGTGTGCGGTACGGCAGAATTATAAGTGATTTGAATGGGACTGGCGGCGGGTTTATCGTGTTTTACGCTGATTTTTTAAGATGTGTTAACCTTTCAGACGGCCTATACTGCAAAAATAATCCCTACGCGGTACAACAAAAGGACCCGATATGAACATATGCCGTCTGAAGCCTGAATTTGTCGAGCCTTTAGCCCTCGCGCTGTTTGAGGAGTGGCACGATTTTGCGCCGTGGTCGTCTCTGGACAAAATCCGTGCGTATTACGCGCAGTGCCTTGATGGGGATAACTTGCCGCTGGCGTTTGCGGCTGTGAATAATGAAGGGCGGCTGATGGGTTCGGCAGCATTAAAGCGGTTTGATATGGCGTGTTTTCCCGAACACGAATATTGGCTGGGCGATGTGTTCGTTTTGCCGCAATTTCGCGGTTTGGGCGTAGGCAGGCAGCTGGTTTCGTTTTGTCTGGATAAAGCACGCGAACTGAGTTTGCCGCATCTGTTTCTCTATACGCCGGATGTGCAAGCCGTGTATGAAAAGTTCGGCTGGAAAGAAATCACGCAGACTTGGCACAACGGGGAAACCGTATCCGTCATGAAATTGGATTTATAGTTTGAAAAGAATAAAAGGCCGTCTGAACATTTGATTTCAGACGGCCTCTGCCTTTGAATTATCCACAACTACCCTATCCGCTTAAACGGCGGCAGACAAGCCAATAATTGTTGGCCGTAGCGTTGCGTTTTGACGCGGTTGTCGAGGATGGTCACGCGGCCGTAATCCTGTTCGGTACGGATAAGGCGGCCGACAGCTTGGATCAGTTTGATGCTGGCTTCGGGCACCGTAATTTCGATAAAAGGATTGCCGCCGCGTTGTTCAATCCAACGGTTTTGGGTTTTCTCGATGGGATTGTCCGGCATCGCAAACGGCAGCTTGGCAATAATGACTTGCACGCAGGCCGTACCGGGCAGGTCGAGGCCTTCGGCAAAACTGTCGAGGCCGAAAATAATGCTGGCTTTACCTTCGGCAATAGCTTGATGGTGCCTTTGTAAAAGAACGGCCTTGGGCAACTCGCCCTGCACAAGCAGAAGCGGTAAGTATTCGTCAGGCAGTCGTAAGGCGACATCCTGCATTTGCTTGCGCGAGGAAAACAACACCAGCGTACCGATGGCTTCAACCGGCGAAACCAGCTTCGGCAACCATTCGACAATGGCGGCCGTATGCGCATCAGGGTCTTTGGGGCTGGCTTGAACCGGCGGAATATACAGCTCGCCTTGCGCATCGAAATTAAACGGGCTTTCCAATGCAAGCGTGGTGGTTTCGGGCAACCATAATAGGCCTGTTTGGCGCAAAATCAGGTTGAAGCTGCCGAGCGATTGCAGGGTGGCCGAAGTCAACACTGCGCCTGCCGCGTGCCGCCACAGGCTGTTGGCAAGGTGGGATGCGCTGCTGATGGGGCTGGCGTTGAAAATGTAGTCGTTTTTGTCGTCGGCACGGCGGGTTATCCATTTCGCCAACGGCTCTTCGCCTTCAATGGGAACGGTGGAGAGCAAATCCCAAACCGCGCTGATTTGTTCGATACGGGCGATAAAAAGGCCGAACTCGCTGGTCAGACGGTCGAGGAGCGCGCCGTCCTGCTCTTTTTCGCGGCGCGCGGCGGAAAGCGCATCGTTCAGGCCGATAACGTGTTTGAGCAGGCTGCGCGCAGCAATGGCCGTATTGGAAACTGTGGTTTCCAGGCCTTCGGGGATTTTGCCGTCTTCCCACAGCCAAGTCGGTTCGTTGTGTTTCCGCCTGTCGTTTTCAGACGACCCCAGACTTAAAGACGGCTCTTCCGCCAAATGGAACTGCCATTCATGCAGGCTATCGAGCAAGGATGTGGCAGCTTCGTCAGCAAGGTTGGCAAGTTCGGCTTTATCGGTCAGCGCGGCAATTTTGCCGGTAAGCTGCGGCAGTTTTTCCAGCGTCCAAACGGCAATATTCCATGAATGTTCGGCGGCAAAGCGGCTGAGGGCTTTTTTGGACAGGTGGTGCGCTTCGTCTATGCAATAGAAACTGTTTTCAGGCGCAGGCAGAATCACGCCGCCGCCCATACTGATGTCGGCAAGCAGAAGATCGTGATTGGCAACGACGACATCGACGGTTTCCAAGACATCGCGTGCCAGGTAAAACGGGCATTCCGGACGGTTGGGACAGGCGGATTTCAGGCAGCCGTGGCGGTCGTTGGTCACTTTGAGCCAAATCGTGTCATCGATTTTTTCCGGCCAAGTGTCGCGGTCGCCATTAAAGCGGCGGGCGGAAAATTCATCGGCAATGTCGCGCAGCAGGTTCAATTCTTCAGGCTTGGGTTTGCTGTCCCACAACACTTCCGGCGCTTCAAAACCAAGCAGGTTTTGCTGGGCATTGTTTTGCGTCAGTTGATAGAGTTTGTAGGGGCAAAGATAACGGCCGCGTCCCTTGGCAAGCGCAAAGGTCAGCTCCAAACCGCTTTTTTCGACCAGAAACGGCAAATCGCGGTCAACCAACTGCTCCTGCAAAGCCACCGTCGCACTGCTGACGATCAACCATTTGCCGCGCGTTTGCGCCATGATGCCGCCGGCCAAAAGGTAGGCCAACGATTTACCCACACCGGTCGGCCCTTCGATCACGGCAATGCTCTCACCCTCGCGTTTGGGCGCTTCTTCGCCTTCTTCACGCGTCAACGTCCGCGAAAAAGCGTTGGCAATCGCCGCAATCATTTCCCGCTGCGAAGCGCGCGGACGGAAACCGGGCAGGTTTTTGCCAATGTTTTGGTAATGGTCGCGGATGGCGTTTTTTTCTAAATCGGTGAGCATTGAGGCCGTCTGAATGGGTTTGCAAGAATAGCGTATTTTAGCATTTTTACCTTAATGAAGCCTTCGTAAAGTCTTACTCTATTTTAGGGTTTGGCATTTTGATGGCAATGGACGAACCGAAAAACCATAATCGGTTTTAACCAAGCAAAAGGCCGTCTGAAACTTTAGCCGCACTGATGCAGAGGCACCCACAATTTTTGCTTTTCGGATTTGTTTTTCTCGTAGCGGTTCCACGCTTTTTCATGAAAATAAAAGACGACGGTATTGACGATGGGTTCGACCAAAGCCACCGCGCTGGAAACGCCGATACTGCCGGTCAGAATATAGGCGACACTAAATGCGACGCTGAAATGCAAAATAGCAAATGTAATGGTTTTAATCATGCTGTTTTCCTGATACATTGATGTTTTAATAGCTACATAATAATTATTATCAACTAACACGTATATTTTAAATCCTTTATCCTAATTTAGATTTTATAAATCGATATTTTATTTTTGATAGGAATTTTATGAATCCGCTCCAAATTGTCGTCCTCGACCGCGATACCCTCGTCAATCGCCCGTTTGAATTTGATTTTCCACACACATTAAGCAGCTACGGCACAACCGAAGCGCACGAAACGCTGGCGCGCATACGGGGTGCGGACATCATCATTACCAACAAAGTCGTGATTTCCGCCGAACACATCGCCGCCAACCCGCAGCTCAAACTGATTGCGCTAGCCGCGACGGGCGTCAACAATGTGGACGTTGAGGCCGCCAAACAAAATGGTACGGCAGTGTGCAATATCCGCGCTTACGGCAATGAATCCGTGGCGGAACACGCGTTTATGATGATGATTACCCTGATGCGCAACCTGCCTGCCTACCAGCGCGACGTTGCGGCAGGCTTGTGGGAAAACTCGCCGTTTTTCTGCTACCTCGGCGCACCGATGCGCGATTTGAACGGCAAAACGCTGGCGATTTTCGGTCGCGGCAATATCGGTAAAACACTGGCAACTTATGCTCAGGCTTTCAAAATGAATGTCGTGTTCGCCGAACATAAAAATGCCCAAAGCGTCCGCGACGGCTATGTTTCCTTTGACGAAGCCATCCGCTCCGCCGATGTCGTGTCGCTTAATTGTCCACTCACACCGCAAACGGCAAACATGATAGGCGAAGCCGAATTGCAACAAATGAAACCCGGCGCCATCCTCATCAACTGCGGGCGCGGCGGCTTGGTCGATGAAGCCGCTTTGGTTGCGGCGTTGAAATACGGCCAAATCGGCGGTGCAGGTTTTGACGTGTTGACACAAGAGCCGCCGCGCGACGGCAACCCTCTGCTGAAAGCCCGACTGCCCAACCTCATCGTCACGCCACACATTGCATGGGCAAGCCAAGAAGCCGCAAACCGCCTGTTTGACATCCTTTTGGATAACATCAACCGCTTCGTGGCCGGCAATCCGCAAAATCTGGTTTAATCTATGGAAAACCTGTTGATAAGGTTGTGAACAATTTTAAAGGCCGTCTGAAATATTCAGACGGCCTTTATTTATCTTTATTTATTTCATAAAGTTATCTATCAAGTAGATTAAATCATTTCATTCTTCATTGTGGATAACCCTATAAAAAGGCCGTCTGAAATACTCAGACGGCCTTTTGTTTGCCCGGGCAAATTAAATATCGTATGTGGTTGAAGCGGTATCGCCGCCCTTGCCTGTCCAGTTGGTATGGAAAAACTCGCCGCGCGGTTTGTCGGTACGCTCGTAAGTGTGCGCGCCGAAGTAGTCGCGTTGGGCTTGCAGCAGGTTGGCGGGCAGACGCTCGGAAGTGTAGCCGTCAAGGAAGGTAATTGCGGAAGCCATGCAAGGCATCGGAATACCGCACTCAATCGCTTTGGCCACCACTTTACGCCATGCAGGCAGACAAATTTCCAATACGCCTTTGAAATAAGGATCGGAACCCAAGAAGACCAAATCAGGATTGGCCTCGTATGCGTCGCGGATGTTGCCCAAGAACGCGCTGCGGATAATGCAGCCTTCGCGCCACAAGAGGGCAGTATTGCCGTAATTCAATGCCCAATCGTTGTTTTCGCTGGCTTCGCGGATCAGCATAAAGCCTTGTGCATAAGAAATGATTTTGGATGCCAACAGGGCTTGGCGTAGGGCTTCGACCCATGCGGCTTTGTCGCCTTCAATCGGGGTAATGGTTTTGCCAAACAGGCTGTTTGCTTGGGTGCGTTGGTCTTTAAACGCGGACACGCAACGTGCAAATACGGCTTCGGAAATCAGGGTCAACGGGATACCCAAATCGAGGGCATTGATGCCGGTCCATTTACCTGTACCTTTTTGACCTGCGGTATCGAGGATTTTTTCGACCAAAGGTTCGCCGTTTTCATCTCTGTAACCCAAAATCGCGGCGGTAATTTCGACCAGATAAGAATCCAGTTCGGTTTTGTTCCACTCGTTGAAGATTTGGTGCATTTCGTCATAAGACAGGCCCAAACCGTCTTTCATGAATTGGTACGCTTCGCAAATCAACTGCATGTCGCCGTATTCGATGCCGTTGTGCACCATTTTGACGAAGTGGCCCGCACCGTCACGGCCGACCCAGTCGCAGCAAGGTTCGCCTTGAGGCGTTTTGGCGGAGATGGCTTGGAAAATCGGTTTGACGGCAGGCCATGCGGCTTCATCGCCGCCGGGCATGATAGAAGGACCGTGACGCGCGCCTTCTTCACCGCCGGATACACCGGCACCGATAAAGCGGATACCTTTTGCCGCCAGCTCGTGGGTGCGGCGGGTGGAATCGGGATAGTTGGCGTTGCCGCCGTCAATAATAATGTCGCCTTGGTCCAAAAGCGGGACAAGTTGCTCGATAAAGTCGTCCACAACAGAACCAGCGCGTACCATCATCATGATTTTGCGTGGTTTTTCTAATTTATTAACCAGATCTTGCAGTGAATATGCACCGATAATATTGGTATTTTTGGCTGCGCCGTTTAAAAAATCATCTACTTTGCTAGTCGTCCGGTTGTATGCGACAACTTTAAAGCCGTTGTCGTTCATGTTGAGAATCAGGTTTTGCCCCATTACGGCAAGGCCGATTACGCCAATGTCGCCTTTCATTTTGTGAAACTCCGTTATTGATTAATTTTATCTAGCGTAACTCTAGCTGATTTACACGTTTTTAACAATCCTTAACTTTTTAATTTTTTGAAAAGATGCCTTTACGTTTCAGACGGCCTTTGCCTTTAGGAAAATAAACTATAATTTAGATTTTAAATAATAAATAGAAGATGATATTGAGTGCTGCTACAGATTGTTGATAACTTTGATTACAAAAAATTTTCAAATACTTAGCTAATATTTTTTGATGAGGATAAAGTAAGGTCGGCCTTGTTTGCAGATGTGGATAAAATTTTCCTGCCGCTCCATTCTGTGGGTAACTTTTTGCCTGTGCACAATCTTAGCTTGTTTTATACTTCTCCAATTGGAACTGATTGACTAGAGAAATAGTCAAATGGTTTTTTATTTCAAGCTATTTTCATATTTCCTTTTATTTAAGCTGGGAAAAGGCCGTCTGAAAATATGTCAATAAGGGTGTGCATATGAAGTTTTCCTTTAGTATTAAACTGTTATCCGTTTTGATTTTGGCCGCTTGTGCGCAACAGCCGGTTCAAAAGCCCCAAGTTTCCCTGCCCTCTGTATCTGTGGACAACCATGCGCCGGAGCAAGGAACAGGTCTGACGGAGCAGAAATTAATCCGCGCCAAACATTATATGGCGGCGTCTGCCAATCCGCTGGCAACTGAAGCCGGTTATGAAATTTTGAAGCGCGACGGCAGTGCGATAGATGCGATGATTGCCATGCAGACAACTTTGGGACTGGTTGAGCCGCAGTCTTCCGGATTGGGCGGCGGTGCGTTTTTGGTGTATTGGGACAATAAGGCGAAAAAGCTGACGACGTTTGATGCCCGTGAAACGGCGCCGAAAGCGGCAACGCCGGGGCTTTTCTTGGACGAAAACGGCAAACCGATGGGCTTTATGAAAGCAGTGGTCGGCGGCCGTTCGGTCGGTGTGCCGGGGATTCCAAAGCTGCTCGAAGATGTCCACAAGCGTTACGGCAAATTACCGTGGGCAAGTTTGTTTGAGAAACCGATTACTTTGGCGGAACAAGGTTTTGCTGTTTCTCCGCGTATGGCGAAATCCATCGAGCAAAATTTGGAACCCTTGCAACGTTATCCGCAAACCGCCGCTTACTTCCTGCCTGACGGCAAACCTTTGGCTGCGGGAACGGTGTTGAAAAACCCTGAATTTGCGCGTTCCGTACGTCTATTGGCGGAAAAAGGCAGTGCGCCGTTTTATCAGGGAATGCAGGCGCAGAATATTGTTCGTGCCGTTACCAGTGCTGTGGATAATCCTGGCAAAATCAGCATGGCGGATTTGAAAAACTATCAAGTTATCGAGCGTAAGCCGGTTTGTGCGCCGTATCGTGAATATGAAGTTTGCGGCATGGGCGCGCCAAGTTCCGGCGCAATCGCTTTGGGGCAGATTTTGGGCGTATTGCAGAATCAGGATATGAAAGCGTTGGGATCGGAAAATATCCACAGTTGGCGCTGGATAGGCGATGCGTCGCGGATTGCTTTTGCCGACCGTGATTATTATGTCGGCGATCCCAAGTTTGTAAACGTTCCGACCCGTGCCATGATTTCTCAAGCTTATTTGAAACCGCGTGCCGAAGAAATCCGCAAGGCTGACAAGGCATTGGAAACTATTCAGGCAGGCAAGTTTGGCAAAGCATACGCGCAGGGCATGGCGGTCGAGCTGCCGTCCACCAGCCATTTGGTGGTTGTGGATAAAGACGGTAACGTTGTATCGATGACGACTTCGATTGAAAACGCGTTCGGTTCGGGGCTGATGGCAAACGGTTATCTGCTCAACAACGAATTAACCGATTTTGCCTTCAATCCTGTCGGAGAGGATGGTAAAACGGTGGCAAATAGCGTTGCTGGTGGAAAACGTCCGCGTTCTTCGATGGCGCCGACCATTGTGATGAAAGACGGAAAACCTTATATGGCAGTCGGTTCGCCGGGTGGCAGCCGCATCATCGGTTTCGTTGCCAAAACGCTGGTGGCGCATATCGACTGGGGCATGGACATTCAGGCGGCAATCTCTCTGCCGAATATGCTTAATCGCGGCAGCCAGTATGAGATCGAGGATAAAACCGCTGCGGCGGATAAAGCAGCTGCGTTGGAAAAATTGGGCTATAAAGTTCAAATCCGCGATTTGAATTCCGGCGTGCAAGGCATTGTGATCGGCAAAGAAGGTTTACTCGGCGGCGCCGACCCGCGCCGTGAAGGCAAAGTCATGGGCGATTGATTTTGTCGGTTGACATGAAAAAGGCCGTCTGAACAGCTTCGTTTCAGACGGCCTTTTTAGTTTGGGAAAATATATGGATAAGATGTGTATAAGAATAACATTAAATTTTAATATTTCTATTTTTCAATAAGATAAAAGGGATGAATATGTGGATAATTACTTGTGGAAAACAACATGATTTAGGCCGTCTGAAAGGTTCAGACGGTCTTTTCATTGGACTGCTTTATCTATTTTCTATCAGGCTGCCGGCAGCTCGTGAAAAGCGCTGGGCAAGTCTTCGTCATTGGCAAACTCAACCCATTCGTAAGCGCTTTCATCTGCCAAAACGGCACGCAACAGTGCATTATTGATGGCATGACCTGATTTGTAACCTTCAAATGCGCCGATAATCGGATGGCCGACAATGTACAAATCGCCAATTGCATCCAGGATTTTGTGGCGGACAAATTCATTGGGATAGCGCAAACCTTCCGGATTCAAAACGTCCATGTCGTCAATCACGATGGCGTTGTTCAAATTGCCGCCCAGTCCGAGATTATGGGCGCGCATCATTTCCACTTCGTGCATAAAGCCGAAGGTACGGGCGCGGGCAATCTCATTGATATAGGATTTTCCTGCAAAATCAATCTCGAAAGTAGGTGCGCTGCGGTTGAATACGGGATGGTCAAATTCGATGGTTAAAGTAACTTTAAAACCGTCATAAGGCGTAAAGCGTACCCATTTTCCGGTTTCTTTGATTTCAACAGGTTTGAGGATTCTCAAAAAACGTTTTTGGGCTTTTTGATCCACCACGCCTGCATCTTGTAAAAGGTAAATAAACGGCAGGCTGGAGCCGTCCATAATCGGAATTTCAGGCGCGTTCAATTCAATCAAGGCATTGTCAATGCCGTAGGCAGACAATGCCGACATAATGTGTTCAATCGTGCCGATGCGTACGCCTTTATCGGTAACGATGGTTGAAGAGAGGCGGGTATCGTTGATCAAATAAGGATTCAATTTGATTACTTCGCCCATTTCCCCACTTAAATCAGTACGGCGGAACGAAATACCGCTGTTTTCTTCGGCAGGATGCAAAGTCAGAGCGACCCTTTCGCCCGAATGCAGGCCGACGCCGGTAACGCTTACTGATTTGGCTAAAGTCCGTTGCAACATAATTGCTTCCTTTTAAAAAGTCTGATGGGCAAATGATACGTTAAAAAGGAAAAAACAAGCCATCATTTTTAATAGTATTTGCCAATATGGATGTTTTGCGGGTGTGAATTTCAAAATTTTAATTATCCACAATAGCATGTGAAATTGAAGTGGGTAATTTGGGTTTTATCCACAGAAAAATAGAAGAACTAAGATTCTATCCTTTTTTATTCCGGCATTCAGTTGGGGTTGGCTTCAAAGATAAAAATGAATTATCAAATTATTTTTAAAGAAAGTTATCCTGTTATCCACAGATAGTTTGGTTCTTCATCAAAATCATCATTTTAAGAATTAAAATATTATAATTTGAAGAAAACACTGAATTATCAACACAAAAATGGCAAAATAAGGAGGAAATAGAACTAAGTTTATGATTTCCATAAACTTATGAAACTTTTAAGATTGGAAAATGGTTTTTATGAAATAAAATATCAAAATTCAGGACTGATTCGATTTACCTGATATTTTCCTACAAACAAGAATTTCATGTTTTCTTTATTTAAATCAAACAACTTAAAAGTAATTATCTTTAATCCTAGAAAGTAATTTTATTTCAGGATACAATGGCCTTACTGAAAAATTTTTCCCATTCCATCTAATTAGGAGTAGCAAAATGAGTATTAAAGTAGCGATTAATGGTTTTGGCCGTATCGGTCGTCTGGCATTACGTCAAATTGAAAAAGCCCAAGGTATCGAAGTCGTTGCTGTTAACGACTTGACTCCTGCCGATATGCTGCTGCACCTCTTTAAATACGACAGTACTCAAGGCCGCTTTGAAGGCTCTGCCGAATTGAAAGATGATGCGATTGTTGTGAACGGCAAAGAAATCAAAGTATTTGCCAATCCTAATCCTGAAGAATTGCCTTGGGGCGAGCTGGGTGTGGACGTTGTCCTCGAATGTACTGGTTTCTTTACCAATAAAACCAAAGCGGAAGCCCATATCCGTGCCGGTGCGCGCAAAGTTGTAATTTCGGCTCCTGGCGGCAATGATGTGAAAACTGTCGTATACGGCGTAAACCAAGATATTTTGGATGGCAGCGAAACCGTCATCTCCGCCGCTTCTTGTACGACTAACTGTCTGGCCCCTATGGCTGCGGTATTGCAAAAAGAATTCGGTATTGTTGAAGGCCTGATGACCACTATCCACGCTTATACCGGCGACCAAAACACCCTTGACGCGCCACACCGCAAAGGCGACTTCCGCCGCGCCCGTGCCGCTGCCTTGAATATCGTACCGAACAGCACCGGTGCCGCTAAAGCCATCGGCTTGGTTATCCCTGAATTGAACGGCAAACTTGATGGTTCTGCCCAACGCGTTCCTGTAGCCACCGGCTCTTTGACTGAACTGGTTTCTGTTCTCGAACGCCCTGTTACCAAAGAAGAAATCAATGCAGCCATGAAAGCTGCCGCCAACGATGCTTTAGGCTACACTGAAGATCAAATCGTATCTTCCGACGTTATCGGTATTGAATACGGCTCACTCTTCGATGCCACTCAAACCCGTGTGATGACAGTTGGCGACAAACAATTGGTGAAAACCGTTGCTTGGTACGACAATGAAATGTCTTACACTTGCCAATTGGTTCGTACCTTGGAATTTTTTGCCAGCAAAATCTAAAGGATAACAGGCTGAATCAATCAGTCTGTGGATAATTAAAAGGCCGTCTGAATATTTCAGACGGCCTTTTGTTTGTAGATAGATTCAATTTGCAATCAGATTGTGGATAGTTTAATCACAGTGGCACATTTGTTTTCTATCCTAAACTGTACTTCATAATCCGCAATATTCATTACATAAATCCGTTCAGGAATATCTTGATAGGCAGGACGAGGATCTTGGGCGATGCTTTGCTCAATGAGATGTTTTTCTTCTGTGGATAAATGTTCTGCAAGCGTACTTTCTGCCCAGACAACGTTCAATTCTTCAGGTTTGCCGCTGACAAAGCCTGATGATGCGTCAGGTTTGGATTCGATAAACGGGATGTAGGGTTTGATATCCACTACCGGAGTACCGTCTAATAGGTCTGCGCCGCTGCAATAGATGCGGACAGGTTTGCCTGTTTCGATGCGTTTGAGTTTCAGCAGGGATAAACCGAGATGATTGGGGCGGTGCGGGCTGCGCGTGGCAAATACGCCCATTTTTTGTTTGCCTCCAAGCCGTGGCGGACGCACCATTTGCGCCCAACCTTCATCCAATACGCCGTGGAAAATAAAACTTATCCACACATAGTCAAAATCTTCCAAGCCCCGAACGCTGTCTGCGGTAAATTCAGGAGTGAGTTCAATGCAAATTTCTGCTGCAGGAACCAAACCGGGTTGGCGGGCAATGCCGAATTTTTGTTTGTAGGGGGAATGAACGGTTGCAATAGGCGTAATAGAATAGGACATAATTTGTGGATAAATATTCTGTGCAAACTGTCATCATATCACAGATGTTTTCCCACATTTTGTAGTAGTAATTTGTTATAATACAAAGCATTTATTCCAAATGTCCGTATATGGGCAATAAATGAATAATTTAAATTATTTAAAATAAAATCAATAGGTTATATTAATACATGATTGTTTCTATCGATGTAGATGCACAAAAAACGTTTACGCCTTTGTGTCCGAAAGAATTGCCCGTTGCCGAAGGTCACCTGATTGCGGATGAACTCAATGCCCAAGCTGCATTGGCGGATTTACGCGTAATGACGAAAGATGCGCATCATGCCGCGGCAAAATGGCTTGTGGATAATCCTGTTGATATGTTGAAACCGACGGGTTTACCCGATGCGGATTTGACTTGGGTATCGCATGCGATGGTTGGAACATATGGCTATGATTTGTTGGATGGCCTGCCTTCAGCCAAAGAATACGATTATTGCGTTTGGAAAGGCGTCGATCCTGAGTTACATCCTTACGGCGCATGTTTTCACGATATTGAAGAAAAGCTCAGTACAGGTTTGATCGAATGGTTGCGCTGTCAAAATGCAGATACAGTCATTGTCGGCGGTTTGGCAACGGATTATTGTGTGAAAACGACAGTTTTACAGTTGCTTAAAGGCGGGGCTTGGAAAGTCATCGTCAATCAGGCTGCTTGTCGCGGCATTGCTCCGGAAACGGTTGAATCAGCATGGCAGGAAATGTATTCTGCCGGGGCTATTATTTTAGAAAACGCCAAAGAAATAAAAAAATACATTAATAATCAATAAATTATATTTAAAATTCTGTTGTTTCACGTGAAACATTTTCCAAAATATGAAGATTTTACTTGTCCGCTTGTCCAGTATGGGCGATTTAATTCATACGTTGCCCGCAGTTGAAGATTTGGCGCGACAATGTCCTGAGGTAGAGCTCCATTGGCTGTGTGAGGCAGGGTTTGCAGATATTGCCCGCTTACATCCTTTTGTCAAAAAGGTTCATGTAATGAAATGGCGGCAGTGGCGCAAACACCTTTTTCAGGCTGAAACATGGCGTGAAATAGGCCGTCTGAAAACGGATTTACAGGCTGAATCTTTTGATTTTGTTTTAGATAGTCAAGGACTGATTAAAAGCGCATGCTTTGCCAAAATGGCGAAATCCCCTATTTACGGTTTGGATAAACACAGCGCGCGTGAAAGTTTGGCTGCCTTTGCATACAGTAAAACATTTGCCGTACCGAAAGGTAAAAATGCGGTCTGGCGAAACCGTGAATTATTCGCCCAAGCATTTGGTTATACAATGCCTGAAACGCAGGTATTTGGTTTGTTGGTTCCTGAATCAGGCCGTCTGAAAAATTTGCAATCCCCCTATTACGTTGCTTTGCATGCAACCAGTCGCGACAGTAAATTATGGCCGGTAGAACACTGGTATGCATTATTGAAAAAGTTGAATGAAGAACAACAATGCAATGTGTATCTGCCATGGGGAAATGAAACCGAAAAAATGCGTGCCGAACAGATTGCAAGCGATTTACCGTTTGCTTCGGTTTGCGACAAAATGAATTTATTACAGGCTGCATTTTTATTGAAAAACGCAGAGGGTATTATTGGCGTAGATACCGGATTGTTGCATCTTGCCAATGCGTTGGAAAAGCCTGTTGTAGGAATTTATACAGATACAGATCCGGCCAAGACCGGCGTTCAAGTTTCGGCTTATGCAAAAAATTTAGGTGGTATTGCTCAAATTCCCAATGTTGACGAGGTTTATCAAACCTTGATGGATTGTATTGCAGCGTACGGTAAATAATTGCTGGAGGGGGTGGATTTATTTTCTGAGTAAATGCTTTAGAAATGATATAATTCCGCTCTATTTGCCAAGATTTATACAAATTTGGTTTTATCATGTTGGTGAAAGATCGAATTGGATTTTATATAAAGAATGTATCAAAAGCAGTATGCTTGATTTGATGGACATTCTTTTTAGGAGAATTGAATGAAAGCACTGGTCGCAGTAAAGCGCGTAGTGGACTACAACGTCAAAGTTCGTGTGAAAGCCGATGGTTCCGATGTGGATATCGGTAATGTTAAAATGTCGATGAACCCGTTTGATGAAATCGCAGTAGAAGAAGCTGTCCGTCTGAAAGAAGCCGGAAAAGTAAGCGAGATTGTTGCTGTTTCTCTTGGCGAGAAAAAATGTGAAGAGACGTTGCGTACTGCTTTGGCGATGGGTGCCGACCGTGCGGTTCACGTTGAGACTGATGCGAAGTTGGAGCCTTTGGCTGTTGCTAAATTGCTGAAAGCTGTTGCGGATAAAGAAAATCCGCAAATTTTACTGTTGGGCAAACAGGCAATTGACGATGACGCCAACCAAGTTGCCCAAATGCTGGCTGCGTTGTTGAATGCGGCTCAAGGTACTTTTGCATCAAAAGTGCAAATTGAAGGCGAAGAAGCATTGGTAACCCGTGAAATTGACGGCGGCGAAGAGACTGTTGCATTGAAGCTGCCTGCGGTCATCAGTGCAGATTTGCGTTTGAACGAACCACGTTTTGTCAAACTTCCTAATATCATGGCGGCAAAGAAAAAGCCTTTGGAAAAATTAAGTCCTGCCGATTTGGCTGTGGATATTTCTCCACGTTTGAATACCGTGAAATTTGCCGAACCTAAAGCACGTCAAGCCGGTGTAAAAGTGGCTGATGTTGCCGAATTGGTTGAAAAGCTGAAAAACGAAGCCAAAGTGATCTAAGGAGTATGAAATGAGCGTATTGATTATTGCGGAACATAATAACCAACATTTGAATCCTGCCACTTTGCATGCGGTAACGGCTGCTACTAAATTTGGTAATGTAGATTTATTGGTTGCCGGCAGTAATGCTGCTGCGGTGGTTGAAGAGGCAAAACAGGTTGCAGGCGTAGTGAAAGTTTTGGTAGCCGATGCGCCCTATTACGCTGAAGGTTTGGCAGAAGAATTAGCGCCTTTGGTTGTTAAACTGGCTGCGGATTACCGCTATGTGGCTGCGACTGCAACTGCGTTTGGTAAAAATCTGTTGCCCCGGGTTGCTGCCCTGTTGGATGTACCACAAGTTTCCGATTTAACCGAAGTTGTGGATAACTCGACATTTGTCCGTCCGATTTATGCCGGTAATGCATTTGAAACCGTTCAATCCAATTCTGAAAAACTGGTGCTGACTTTCCGTGCAACCGCATTTGATGCTGCCGGACAAGGCGGTAATGCAGAAGTGGTCAATGTTGAGGCAACGCCTGCTCAAAACCTGAGCCGTTTCGTAAACCGTCAACTTTCCCAGTCTGACCGCCCTGAATTGACTCAGGCAAAAGTGATTGTTTCCGGTGGCCGTGCATTGGGTAGTGCGGAAAAATTCAATGAAGTATTGACTCCTTTGGCTGATGTTTTGGGTGCGGCGATTGGGGCATCCCGTGCAGCAGTGGATGCCGAGTATGCGCCAAACGATGCCCAAGTCGGACAAACCGGTAAAGTGGTTGCGCCGCAACTGTACTTTGCTATCGGTATTTCCGGTGCTATCCAACACGTTGCCGGTATGCAGGACAGTAAAGTAATTGTTGCCATCAACAAAGATGCTGACGCTCCGATTTTCAATGTGGCAGATTACGGCTTGGTTGGTGATTTGTTTGAAGTTGTACCTCAACTGACTGAAGCACTGAAAAACTAATGTTTCACGTGAAACGTTCAGACGGCCTTTTATAACAAAGGCCGTCTGAAAATATTTTGGCATGATTACGACCTATAAAACCATTACCACACCGACACAGGCTGAATTTAAAGATAAAGGTAGTCGCTTCATTGCATACGCCTATCCGATTCGCACTTTGGCCGATGTAAAGAAGTATCTAGACCCATTAAAGGAAGAACATCACAAGGCACGACATTGGTGCTATGCCTATCGATTGGGTGTGGATGGAATGCAGTTTCGCGCAAACGATGATGGAGAACCGTCCGGAAGTGCAGGCCGCCCTATTCTGGGACAGATTGATTCTGTCGGCGTAACGGATGTGTTAGTTGTGGTTGTGCGCTATTTTGGCGGTACGCTATTGGGTGTTCCCGGTTTGATTCATGCTTATAAGGAATCAACGGCTCAGGCACTGGCAATAGCTGAAGTTGTTGAAAAGAATGTCGAAAAGATAGTTTGGTTGAAGTGTGAATATCCTGTTTTGAATGAGGCTATACGGATTGCCAAACAATATCAGGCCGATATTGTGGAACAGGATTTGCAACTGGATTGTAAGTTGACAGTGAAAATAGCGTTGGCCGATTATGAAGCTTGTATTGCTGCTTGGAAAAATACGCGCCAAATTGAAATAGATACTGAAAAGCCGTTTGAATAAAAGGTCGTCTGAACATATTTGAGAAATCAAAAGTTTCAGACGGCCTTTGAAGTTTTAGCCTTGGTATCTGTCTAAAGCATTTACACTTGAGCGCAGGTGTTCCCAAGCCAGTTGATGAAATTCCCCCAGTGCGTTCCATAGGGCATCTTCGCTCATAATGCTGTATTCGCCCTGTGTACGCAAATCAACATCTGCCCCTTCTTCAATGGCTT
>NZ_JBQCWZ010000037.1:0-22852 GCF_051956895.1 Neisseria sp. P0021.S006 | reverse complement strand
TCGCTGGTTTTTTCGCTGTCGTCTGCAATATGGCGAAATTTGATACCTGTACGCGTGGTAATCCACTCGTCGGAAGTGTCCACTTTTTTGGCAAGGTCGTCATTGCTGACGCGGTTGGCAGGAAGGTAGCTGCCTGTACCGGAAATTTTGGCATATTGCATGAGAACGGCCTTTTTAGAGAGTTGATTCAGATAGTCGGGTATTGTAAGCGAAAATGGGAAAATTCCCAATATTAAGAATGAAGTCGGTGATTAAAGATAAAAACAGGCCGTCTGAACTTTTTGGAGTTTCAGACGGCCTGTGTATATCAGCCTTAAGCTTCCGTTGCTGGAGTAGCGGTTTCTTCCAGTTCGGCTGCTGCTTTGGCGGCTTCCAAAGCAGCCAACTGGGTGGCTACGCCTTGTTCGATTTTAGCGAGGCCGGCGGATTTGGCTTCGTGGTAGGCTTCTTCCAAAGCATAACGGAAGCCGACTTCGTCGGTTCCACCGTGGCTCTTAATCACAATACCGCGTAAACCAAGCAGGATGGCGCCGTTAAATTTGCGCGGATCCAGTTTGCCTTTCAAACCTTTGAGTGCGGGCAGGGCGGCAATGGCGGCAAGTTTGTTGAACAGGGTGCTTTTGAATTCACGACGGATGGCGCCGCTCATGAATTTAACCGCGCCTTCGATGGTTTTGAGCATAACGTTGCCGACAAACCCGTCTGCGACAACGACATCGGCTTCGCCATACAAAACGCTGTTGCTTTCGATATTGCCGATAAAGTTGAGTTTGCTGCTGCTCAACAGTTTAAAGGTTTGTTTGACGGCATCCGTACCTTTGATGTCTTCTGTACCGACGTTCAAGAGGGCGACGCGCGGGCTACCTTTTTCGGGGTGTAGCGCGTGTACCAGCTCGCTGCCGATGATGGCAAATTGAACCAGTTGTTCGGGCGTACAGTCGACGTTAGCTCCCAAATCCAAAGCCAGAGTAACGTGTTCGCTGTCGGAAGGCAGGAATTTGGCGATAGCAGGGCGCTCAATGCCGGGAATGGTTTTGAGGACGAATCGGGCGGTCGCCATCAGTGCGCCGGTATTGCCTGCCGATACGGCAGCTTGCGCGTTGCCTTCTTTAACTTGGTTGATGGCGATGCGCATGGATGATTCTTTTTTATTTTTCAGCGCAGATTGCGGTGCTTCATCCATTTCGACGACTTGCGCTGCATGGCAGACAGTAATGCGGTCCATAGGTGCGCCTGCCGAGCTTAATGCTTGGCGGACTGCTGCTTCATCTCCGACCATAATCAGATGTACGTCGGATTGCTGTTTCAGGAAATCCACTGCACCGGGGACGGTAATCGCAAGGCCTGCATCTCCGCCCATGGCATCTACGGCCAGTGTAATCATGTTGTTCTCCGGTTTGTGTGTTTCAGACGGCATCAAACAATCGGAAAAGCACACTCATCCGATTTTCAGGAGATTAAATGGAAAATCAGATGAAAAGGCTTGTTGCGATGGTCGTACCAGATTTATTGGTTTTGCGCGGCCAATTTGTTGTGTTCGTCGATGTCCAGCGCGTCCCAAGGATAGTTGATCCACCAGTCTTCAACGGTGATGCCGCTGAAATAAGGGATGCCTTCGGGAATCTTGCCAACTTTGGCTTTGATTTTTTCATGCAATACTGCCACGCCGATAGTGCCGAAATCTTCTTTCAACAATTCGTTCAGGCAGAATTCCATGGTAACGCGGCTGTCGTCCACTTCGTCAACAACCAGTACGTTTTTGCCTTTCAGTACATCGGGAACGGGATCGAGCCATTGGACTTTTTTCACTTCCTCGGTCACTTGACCTTCGTGATCGTTGTCGTAGTAGGCTGTGGTCACGGCGTAAATCGGAATTTCCAAGAAGCAGCGCAACATGCGGGCAGGGATAAAACCGCCGCCGCCAATGGCAATCATGGCATCGTATTTGGTGCCGGAGTTTTGGATTTTTTCCGCCAATCCTTTGATTACGCGGTGGATGTCGTCGTAGGTGTACCAGATTTTACGTTTCATGGTGTGCTTCCGAAGAGGAAAATACAGGGTGCAATGCAAAAAAGCCAGTCATTGCATGGCAATATTCTGGCTTTTTCAGTCAGACGAACGGATTATTCGCCTTTAGCTTTTACCACTTTACGGCCACGGTACATACCGTTTGGAGAAATGTGGTGTGGACGATGCACTTCGCCGGTTGCGCTGTCAACAGACAGAGAAGGCGCAGTCAGAGCGTCGTGTGAACGGTGCATACCGCGTTTAGAAGGGGATTTTTTGTTTTGTTGAACGGCCATTTCAAGCTCCTAGATAAATAAACTGTGTCCTAATTAACTGCTTTTCAAACCTGCTAAAACAGCGAAGGGGTTTGGTTTGTCCCGATTGACTTCGTCCAGTGTTCCATTGTTGCCGCAGTCTTCGTGTCGAGGGGAGAAAGGGAGCGACATCAGGATTTGGTCTTCAACCAGAGTCCGCACGTCAAGCTCTTTTTCGAGCAGCATGCCTTCCAATTCTTCATCGGTAAGCATGGCTTCGTCCAAACTCTCTTCATCGGCAAACAGGACGATACGGCTGGTTTCATCGAGTAGAAACGGCATGGGCGTAATGCAACGCTGGCAAATCAGGGGCATGTCGGCTTTGACGTTTAAATCGAGAAACAGACGTTGCAGCCGGTCGCGACCGCCTTGCAGCGTAAACGACACGCGTGTCTGTTTGTCGGCCGGATAATCGTGCGAACTGACTCGTTCATCCAATTCTTCGAGCAGGAAGCTGCCTTGCAGATTCTGCCCTTCGGCGGCGAAAACTTCTGGGTCAATCAAATTAGGGTATGACATAAACGGAGTATGATATAATTTTGGCAGTCTAACGTCAATGTTTTTAAGTAAAAATATGGAAGTAAAACTGCCTTTGGTTTTAGGGTCGAGTTCGGTTTTCCGCTGCGGACAGCTTCGCCGTTTGGGTATCGATTTTCAGACGGCATCGCCTGATTTTGACGAAACGCCTATTGCGGGCGAACATGCAGGCGAAACGGCGCTGCGTTTGGCGGAAGGCAAAGCCCGTTCATTGGCGGCAGCTTTTCCTGCCGCGCTGATTATCGGTGCAGACCAAGTGGCATGGTGCGAAGGACGTCAATTGGGTAAGCCGATGAACGTCGCAAATGCACAACAGATGCTGGAAAACTTAAGCGGAAAACGGATTGAATTTTACAGCGCAATCGTGCTTTTGAATACTGCTACGGGCAAGGTTCAGCATCATGTCGATCATACGGTGGTTGCCATGCGCCAGTTGTCGCAGGAACAAATCAGCCGATATTTGGAACGCGAGCCGGATGCAGTTTATTGCGCCGGTGCGGCGAAAAGCGAGGGTTTGGGCGCCGCTTTGTTGGAGCGGATTGAAAGTACGGACCCGAATGCTTTGATCGGCCTTCCGATTTTCCGTCTGATTGATTTTTTGAAAAACGAAGGTGTGGAAGTTTTATAGTTTGAGGCCGTCTGAATGTGTTCAGACGGCCTGAGATTTTTTGGAGTTGCAAGAATGAAACCGATTTTGTATTTGATTCCTACCCCTTTGGGTGCGCCTGATACGCCATGCCTGTTGCCGCATGAACAACAGGCGATTGTCGGGCTGACGGATTTTGTCGTAGAAGCGGAAAAAACAGCGCGCGCGCATTTGAAACATTTGGGCGTAACTACGCCTATCCGCGAGCTGAATCTGCAAACGCTGAATGAACACACGGATTTGAAGACTTTGCCGGAATTGCTGAAACCTTTGCAAGAAGGGCGCAGTATGGGTATTGTCAGTGAGGCAGGTTGCCCGGCTGTTGCCGACCCGGGCGCGAATTTGGTGGCGTTGGCGCATAAACACGGTTTTGAAGTACGACCTTTGGTCGGGCCGTCCAGTTTGTTGCTGGCGCTGATGGCTTCGGGTGCGAATGGTCAGAACTTTGCGTTTAAGGGTTATTTGCCGTCTGAAAAAAATGAGCGGATTCAGTGTTTGAAGGCTTTGGAACAACGTTCGCGCCAGCAGAATGAAACGCAGCTGTTTATCGAAACGCCGTATCGCAACGATGCGTTGTTGGCTGATGCGGTGGAAAACCTGCATCCTGAAACGCGATTATGCGTGGCCACGGACTTAACCTTACCGACACAGGAAATCATCAGCCAAACGATTGCGCAGTGGCGGAAAAGAAAAGAAATGCCGAATTTGAAAAAACGCCCGACGATTTTTGTGCTTCATGCCGCTTAAAACTGGATTGGGTTCAATCTCAAACTGTATTTGTTTGAGGAAATAAAAAAGGCCGTCTGAACAACAGACGGCCTTTATGTTGCCTAAGCTTTTATCAAGAAACGACTTCGCCTTGGGCGCGTTGTTTTTCGATGCTGCGGTTGATGTGCCATTGTTGGGCGATGGTCAAGAGGTTGTTGACTACCCAGTACAGAACCAAACCGGCAGGGAAGAAGAAGAACATGATGGAGAAAATCAAAGGCATGACTTTCATCATTTTCGCCTGCATAGGGTCGGTTGACGGCGGATTCAGATAAGTTTGTGCAAACATGGTCGCCGCCATAATCAAAGGCAGGATGTAGAAAGGATCCGGACGGCTCAAGTCGGTAATCCAACCCAACCAAGGCGCTTGACGCAATTCTACGGAGGCGAACAATGCCCAGTACAGACCGATGAAGACGGGGATTTGCAACAGCATAGGCAGACAGCCGCCCAGCGGATTGATTTTCTCGTCTTTGTAAAGCTGCATCATGGCTTGTTGTTGCGCCATGCGGTCATCGCCGTATTTCTCTTTGATAGCTTGCAATTTAGGTGCAGCGGCACGCATTTTTGCCATAGAGCGGTAAGAGGCGTTGGTCAACGGGTACAGCACGGCTTTGACGATGATGGTCAAAACGATGATTGCCCAGCCCCAGTTGCCGATGATGTTGTGCAGTTGGTTCAAGAGCCAGAAGAGCGGGGAGGCGAACCAGTGTACTTTGCCGTAGTCTTTGGCCAGTTGCAGTTTGTCGGCGATGTTGGCGATAACGGAAGTGGTTTGCGGACCGGCATACAGGTTGATGGCGGTTTCGGCTTTCGCGCCGGCTTGAATGGCGGCTAAAGGCACGCTGACGCTTGCGCTGTACAGGTTGTCGTTGCGACGTTTGATGTCGATACGGCAGTCGCCTGCGGCGCAAACGCTTTGGCCGTCTTTAGGCTGCAAAATCCAAGTGGACATGAAATGGTGTTCAATCATGCCGAGCCAGCCGGTCGGCATTTTGCGGATGTATTCGGCTTCGGATTTGCCGGATTTGGCATCGTCGTCCAAATCAGAGAAGCTGACTTTTTGGAAGCCGCCTTCAGGGGTGTAAACCACCGGGCCGACGTAAGAGCGGGTAAAGTAGCCTTGGCCTTCAGGTTCGCTGTGGTCGCGGACGATGCGGTAGTCTGCGCTCAGGTTGACGGGTTGGCCTTTGCTGTTGGTAATGTCGAAACGGACGTTAACCAAGTAGCTGCCTTTGGTAAAAGTATAAACTTTGTCGATTTTCAGGCCGTTGGTTTCAGGTGCGCTCAGGCGGACTTCAACTTTGTCGCCTTCCAAACTGTATTGTTTTTGCGGAGCGGTAAAGCTGATGCCTTTTAGTACGTTGTTACCTTGTGCGTCCAAAAGCTCGGATTGGGCAACGTAGGTGTATTCCTTGCCGTCGTTAAACAGGACGAAAGGTTTGTGTTCGTCACCGGTTGCTTTGTATTGCAAGAGGGTCAGCTGGCGCAGATCGCCGCTTTTTTCATCGATGACGGCTTTGACCGTGTCTGTGGTAACGGTAATGGGGGTGGCTGGAGCAAGCGCGGCTTCGGCAGCGGCTTTTGCCGGAGCAGCGGCCGTTTGCTGTTGCGCGGCTTGTTGCGCCGGATTAGGTTTGGGGCTGGGGAAAAAATGTTCCCAGCCGGCAAAAATTGCCACTGAAATGGCAAAAAACGCCATTAGTCTTTTAAAATCCATAAGAGATTCCTGGAATTGACGGATAGGTAATCGAGATGAAAACTGCTTCAGACGGCATTATATAGAAACCGACGGGAAATTAAAGGAAATCGTGTTCTTTAAATGGTTGACAGCAGCATTATGGAACAGGGTCATGTCCGTGTCCGCCGAAAGGATGGCATCGTGCGATGCGTTTGATTGCCAGCCATCCGCCTTTGAATGCGCCGTATTTTTTGACGGCTTCGACTGCGTATTGTGAACAGGTCGGGGTATAGCGGCAGCGCGGCGGAATGAGGGGGCTGATGCAGTATTGGTAAAAGCGGATGAGTGCAAGGAGGAGCTTGGAAAGCAGGGTATTCATCAGCGTTTTTTCATCAGCTGGGCAAGTTGGTTTCGAGCTTCCGGGGCAGTTTCCCGATTAAACGCCTGACGCACGCGCACAACAAAATCATGCGGCGGCAGCTGGTGTTGATTCAGCCTGAACCAGTCGCGGATGACGCGCTTCATATAATTGCGGTCATGGGCGCGTTTGGCGGTCTTTTTGCTGACGACCAAACCAAGGCGCGGATGGCCGAGCGCGTTGTCTGCGGACTGGGAGACTTGCAGCAAATCGCGGCTGCGTCGGTTTTTCAACGCAAAAACGGATGAAAAATCATCCGTTTTTAATAAGCGATACTGCTTTGAGAAGCCGTAATTCAAAATTATACAGCCAAGCGTTTGCGGCCTTTGGCGCGACGGGCAGCCAATACTGCGCGACCACCACGAGTTTTGGAGCGAACCAAGAAGCCGTGGGTGCGTTTGCGTTTGGTAACGGAAGGTTGATAAGTGCGTTTCATGATGTTTCCTAAAAATTGGTAGATAATTAAACCGTGAATTACACTCCAATTTGCCGCTTTTGTCAATCAATATAAAAACTTTTCGTTGGCCAAAGTGTGACAACGGGTTTTATGCATTGATAGAATTTGTGGATAAAATTTTGCGGCGGTTGTGGATAAAAAAGAGCAGAATGGGTATAATCGCCCAACCTTGCTTTTCTCTGTGCGCAAGGCCGTCTGAAAGCAGCGGGAGTATCGTAAGAATTTGATTTTTATCGGATTGCCTGTCTGCTCTGCCTTCTTGTATTTCCCAAATCTTCCATTTTCCGAGCTTAATCTCATGACGTTAGCTGAATTTTGGCCGCTGTGCCTTTGCCGCCTTCACGAAATGTTGCCTGCCGGGCAGTTTGCGCAATGGATTGCGCCTTTGACCGTGAGCGAAGAAAACGGCGTATGGGTGGTGTATGGTAAAAACCAATTTGCCTGCAATATGCTCAAAAGCCAGTTTGCCGCCAAAATTGACGCCGTGCGTGCCGAATTGGTGCCTCAGCAGGCTGCTTTCGCGTTTAAGCCGGGCGTAGGTACGCATTATGAAATGGCGGCTCAGACTGTTGCGCCGGTGCAAGTGCAAGAAGTCATTGAAGTTGAAGAATTTGTAGAGCCTGTTCAAATGCCTTTGCAAACTGCTGCGCCAATGGAAGAAGATAGGCCGTCTGAAACGGTTTCCAAGCCTGCCACTGCCATGACGGCTGCCGAGATTTTGGCACAACGCATGAAAAACCTGCCGCATGAGCCTCAAGTGCAAACTGCCGCTCCGGCTGAGTCTAAAGCAGTTGCCAAAGCCAAAACCGACGCACAACACGATGCGGAAGAAGCGCGCTACGAACAGACCAATCTGTCGCGCGACTATACATTTGAAACTTTGGTGGAAGGTAAGGGCAACCGCCTTGCCGCCGCAGCCGCCCAAGCGATTGCTGAAAATCCGGGGCAGGGCTACAACCCGTTTTTCTTATACGGCAGTACTGGTTTGGGTAAAACCCACTTGGTGCAGGCCATCGGCAACGAATTGTTGAAAAACCGTCCTGATGCCAAAGTGCGCTATATGCACTCGGACGACTATATCCGCAGCTTTATGAAGGCTGTGCGCAACAATACTTACGATGTATTCAAGCAACAATACAAACAATATGACCTGCTGATTATCGACGATATTCAGTTCATCAAAGGCAAAGACCGCACGATGGAAGAATTCTTCTATCTGTACAACCATTTCCACAACGAGAAAAAACAGCTGATTCTGACGTGCGA
The DNA here is from genome assembly GCF_051956895.1 of Neisseria sp. P0021.S006. Taxonomy (NCBI): domain Bacteria; kingdom Pseudomonadati; phylum Pseudomonadota; class Betaproteobacteria; order Neisseriales; family Neisseriaceae; genus Neisseria; species Neisseria sp. P0021.S006. The sequence continues at coordinate 14,758 of NZ_JBQCWZ010000037.1, read as the reverse complement.
CGTATTGCCTGCCAAAATCGAGGGCATGGACGACCGTCTCAAATCCCGTTTCTCATGGGGTTTGACGTTGGAACTTGAACCGCCCGAATTGGAAATGCGCGTGGCGATTTTGCAGAAAAAGGCAGAAGCAGCCGGTATCAGTATCGAAGACGAAGCCGCTCTGTTTATCGCCAATCTGATCCGCTCCAATGTGCGTGAGCTGGAAGGTGCGTTCAACCGTGTCAGCGCCAGCAGCCGTTTTATGAATCGTCCTGTCATCGACATGGATTTGGCGCGTACGGCTTTACAGGATATTATTGCCGAAAAACACAAAGTCATTACCGCAGACATCATCATCGATGCGACAGCCAAATACTACCGTATTAAAATCAGCGATATATTAGGCAAAAAACGTACGCGCAACATTGCCCGTCCGCGCCAAGTTGCCATGAGCCTGACCAAAGAGCTGACCACGCTCAGCCTGCCTTCTATCGGCGATGCCTTTGGCGGCCGCGACCACACGACCGTGATGCACGGTGTCAAAGCGGTGGCGAAACTGCGTGAAGAAGATCCCGAATTGGCACAAGACTACGAAAAACTGCTGATTTTGATTCAGAACTGACCCAATGCAATATTCAGACGGCCTGATGTCAATGTGAGGCCGTCTGAATACAAAAAATATTTTAAAATACCCAAATCAACCGATTTCAAATTCAAAGGAATGGAACATGCTGATTTTACAAGCCGATCGCGACAGTCTGCTCAAGCCGTTGCAAGCCGTTACCGGTATTGTCGAACGTCGCCATACTCTGCCGATTTTGTCCAATGTGTTGCTGGAAAGCAAAGACGGACAAACCAAACTTTTGGCAACCGACTTGGAAATCCAAATCAATACCGCCGGCCCTGAAAGTCAGGCAGGCGATTTCCGCATTACGACCAACGCTAAAAAATTCCAAGACATTTTGCGCGCCCTGCCTGACAGTGCGTTGGTGTCACTGGATTGGGCGGACAACCGTTTGACTTTGCGCGCGGGCAAATCCCGTTTTGCCCTGCAAACCCTGCCTGCTGAAGACTTTCCGTTGATGAACGTCGGCAGCGACGTCAGCGCGACTTTCTCGCTGACTCAAGAAACCTTCAAAACCATGCTTTCGCAAGTGCAATACAGCATGGCGGTTCAAGATATCCGCTATTACCTCAACGGCTTGCTGATGCAGGTTGAAGGAAACCAATTGCGCCTTGTTGCAACCGACGGCCACCGCCTTGCTTATGCGGCCAGCCAAATTGAGGCAGAACTGCCGAAAACGGAAGTGATCCTGCCGCGCAAAACGGTATTGGAGCTCTTCAAGCTGTTGAACAATCCGTCCGAGTCCATCACCGTTGAGCTTTTGGACAATCAAGTACGCTTCCAATGCAATGGCACGACTATTGTCAGCAAAGTCATCGACGGCAAGTTCCCTGACTTTAACCGCGTGATTCCTTTGGATAACGACAAGATTTTCCTCGTGTCCCGTACCCAGCTTTTGGGTGCGCTTGAACGTGCCGCCATTCTTGCCAATGAAAAATTCCGCGGCGCACGACTGTTTCTGCAGCCTGGTTTGCTGAGTGTCGTATGTAGCAACAACGAGCAGGAAGAAGCGCGCGAAGAGCTGGAAATCGCTTACCAAGGCGGAGAACTGGAAGTCGGTTTCAACATCGGCTACTTGATGGACGTGTTGCGTAACATCCACTCCGACGATATGCAGCTTGCTTTCGGCGATGCTAACCGTTCAACGCTGTTTACCGTGCCAAACAATCCGAACTTCAAATACATCGTAATGCCGATGCGTATTTGATTCGGAAAACAAACAAAAAGAGCGTGTAGGGTACACGCTCTTTTTTATAGGCTTGAATCAAAAGGCCGTCTGAAAATTGTTTTTCAGACGGCCTTTCTATCAAACCGGGATGATTCGGCTAAATAGGAAGACTGGGATTAACGTGGACGTGGTTCGCAGTTTTTCACCAGGAATGAGCCGTTAGGGGCGTTCACGCCAACTACTTCAGAAGTAGTGTGGGTGTTTTTGTCGATGAAACCGGCAGACATTACATAGCCGCGACGGTTGGTGAAAGTAGTGCCAGTGCTGTCAGAACGTTTTTTGTCGACAACCAAAGAGGCTTTTTTACCACCGGCGTTTACGTCGGCAGTAACTGCGCGACCGCTGCGGTCGAAACCGTACATCACGTTCAGTGATTTGCCGCCGTCACAACGGTAAGAAACGAAGCCGGCAGGCGCAGCGGCAGCAGAGAAGGAAACAGTAGCCAATGTGGCTGCAGTGATAACAGAAAGTAATTTCATGATCTAAGCTCCATATGAGGGTTGTGTGTTATCTTGCAAAGTGAGAAAGGGTTTCCGTTTGCAGATGAAGCGTATTTTAGGCGTTTTGTCGGTAGTGGCAATTAGGTAAATTGCAAAACAGTGTTTACTTATGCTTACCCGATTGTTTATTAATAGAAAGTTGTTCGTAATTTGGTGTTGCAAAGTGGTGATGCGGGTTGTTGCGGAATATATACATTAATGATTCTTTAAGAAATATAGCGAAAGAATACAAAAAAGGCCGTCTGAATATTCAGACGGCCTTTGATATGAAGCTGTTTACAAGAAGAAAATTGAAGCGATAGTCACAGCGATGATGCCATAGATGCTCATCGGGATCACAGTTTTCTTGATGATGGCGCCTTCGGCGTTGTTTACGTTCAACACGCTGCACACGGCGATGATGTTGTTGATGCAGACCATGTTGCCCATTGCGCCGCCAACGGATTGCAGGGCGAGGATGAGGGTAACGGACAGGCCGGTATCAAGCGCGATTTGTTGTTGAATCGGACCAAAGGTCAGGTTGGATACAGTGTTGGAGCCTGAGAAGAATGCACCGATTGCACCCAAGTATGGGGAGAAGTACACCCAGTGTTCGCCGGCCATATTGGCAAATTCTTTACCGATGATTTTCACCATGGAGTCGTCGCCGCCAACCATCATCAGTTGAACCATAATCAGCGCACCCATCAGGGCAAGCAGAGGTTTTTTGGTTTGGTTGAAGGTTGCAGCGTAGAAAGACCATGCGTCTTTGAATTTGGTTTTGTACAGCAGGATGCAAATCCAAACGGTGAAGACAAACGGAATCCAAGCCGGAACGTAGAGGGTTTGGTAGGAAGCGTTGACGCCTTGGCCGAAGATGTTGCCGAAGGTGATGGTCAGGGAGTCGCTGACGGTGATTTTGGACAAATCAAACGGCAGTTGGAAGCTGAACCATTCTTCTTTGCTGGTCAGCAGGCCTTTGATGCCCAGCTGTTTGATGCGGGTGACCACCAGCATGCCGATCAGCATACCCAAAGGAGCCAGTGCTTTGGCAACTTGTGCGAAAGGTACTTTTTCTGCATTCGGGTCTTTGGCGTAATCTTTGCTCAAGCCCCAGCCGCGGTTTGCTGCGAATACGGAAACCATCAGGCCGATTGCGCCGGCAACCAGAGATGGGAATTCTTCATTGACCATTGCCAATGCAACGTAAGGAAGGGTACAGGAGAATACGGCGATACCGATAAAGCCCAAGTTTTTGCGGATTTCAGCCCAAGGTACGATGAAGCTCAAGCCGATCACAGGGATGATGAAACCAGCAAAGAAGTGCATTACGCCGGTTTGCATACCGATTTCCATAATGCTCTTTTGATCCAAGCCCAAAGGCGCGAAGCCGAACCAAGTCGGGGTACCTACTGCACCGAAGGACACGGGTACGGAGTTCATGACCAAAGTGAAGATGGCTACTTTTAACGGGTTGAAGCCCAAGCTCATCAGGATTGGCGCGGCAATGGCGGCAGGCGTACCGAAACCGGATGCGCCTTCAATCATAAAGGCGAAAGACCAGCCGATGATCATCAACTGGGCAATCGGATTCGGGCTGATGGTAGCCAGCCATTTGCGGATGACGTCGATACAGCCGGTGGTTTCCATCATGCGGTTGAACATAATGGCACCGAAAATCACGGTAATCGGGGTCAGGGTAGAGACGAGGCCGGACGCTGCCGTTGCGTTGAGCAACATGGCATTGTCGCCGAAATAAAACAGTTTGATGGCATAAATCAGCGCGGCGGTAATCGGTAGCGCGACATAGGACGGCATACTGTTTTTCTTAACCATCAGCCAAATCAGCAGCACGATGGGAAAAATACTGAGAAAGAGAGCCATAGGAATATCCTCGGGGCAACGGGCACCATAACCGTCAATCAATGGCGGTTTGATGCGATGTGTTGAGTAATAGATGTTTTTCGAATAAAGATTGCCACTTTTTTAGATGCAACCAGTTATCAGGTAAATTGGTTTTACCAATTTATGAAAACTGTTGCACACTTTACGTAATCTTATGTAATCGGTCAAGAGGTTTGTAACAAAAAAGGCCGTCTGAAATTGGGTTTTCAGACGGCCTGAGAGCTTTGCCAGTAGTGCATTTGGTCGAATATCGAATGGTATTTACATTCAATATTTTGTAAAGGTTTTGTTTTTAATTGATTTCAAACGAATTATTCTATTCCTGCCCATTTATGCGTTTGTACGCTCAATTGCCAATGGACGGGGGCGTCGGGTCGGCTGTTTAATACGCCGATTTGGCGGATGGTGTCGTAGATATTCATCACACCGTCTTGCTCGCAAGGCGAGAGGTAGTAATGTTGGGCGCGGATTTTGCGTTCCATCTCTTGGCAAAACGCAATGACATCGCCGTCGGCAACAATGCGCACTTCGTCGGCTTTTTCGATGCAGCCGGATTCATATTTGGCGGCGTAGCAGGCTTTAGGGCTGGTGGCAACGTAGTCGATTTGCGGCGGTGCGGGGTTGAGGCCGTTGGTTTCGATACACAGGAAATAGCCTTCGGCTTTGAGTGTGTTGAGCAGGGTATCCAAATGCGGTTGGATGGTGGGTTCGCCGCCGGTAATGATGATATTGCGCGCCGTGTAGGTTTTCAGACGGCCCAAAATATCGGACAGGCTCATCATGCCGAATTTGAGGTAGTCGGTATCGCACCAGCTGCACGCGAGATTGCATTTGCCCAAACGGATGAAAACGGCGGGCATGCCTGTATTCCAGCCTTCGCCTTGCAGGCTTTCAAATATTTCGACAATGCGGTATTGGGGATTGTTCGGCGTGATGTGAATGGTCATGAATGTCGGGTGTGCGGGATTGAATCGTTGTGGTGAAGCGTTTTGAGAAATCGGTTGAGGCAGCCATTCTTTCTGTCAGTTCAATAGGAAAGAATGGCTGGTGTGTGCTTAAGCGGCAATGACGGCTGCTGCGGCCAAAAATGCCGGCAAGCCTTGTTTGAGCAAAATGCCTTTATTGCCGGATGAAAACGCGCCCCATGCGGCGGCGATGAGGACAAAGCCGAGGAACAGGATGGTCGCGCCGTAAACGGCGTTGTCAGGTGCGGCAAAGCGAGCCCATACCAAGCCGATGGCGAGGAAGCCGTTGTACAGGCCTTGGTTGGAAAACAGGGTTTGTACGCGTTTTTGTTCCATAAATTCGTAAGGCATATTGAACAGCTCTGACGCTTTTTCGCTTGGGATTTGCGTCATTTCGAGCCAGGCGATGTAGAAATGTTCGACAGCGATGAAGAGGACGAGGAGGGTGGAGATGATTTTCATGAAGATTCCTTTTGATGTTTAGCGGATGGGTGTGTTTGGGGAACAGGCCGTCTGAAAAATACAAAATGCCGGTTTATTCTCTTTCATATTCCGCACATGAAGTCGGCGTTTCCCATAATTTCACGCTGCACACTTTGACACCGGCGTTTTTCAGACGGCCATACATTTCTACGCTCATGTTTTCGGCTGTGGTGCGGCAGGGCAGGCACAGGGTTTTCATGTTCCAGCCTTCCAAAAGCGCGGCGATTTGGCTTTCGCGTTCGTTGTTGCCGTGATAGATGAAGGCATGGTCGAACGGGTCGGTAATGTGTTGTTTGACGATGGCTTTCAGGTCGGTAAAGTCCATCACCATGCCGTCTTTTGCGCCGCCTTGGATAACGGGCGCGGAGACAGTGATTTCGAGTTTGTAGGTGTGGCCGTGCAGGTTTTGGCATTTGCCGTCATGCCCGTCGAGCATGTGCGAGGAATCGAAGGTAAAAATTTTGGTGATTTTCATGAGATGAGGGAAGCTGATGAGGCCGTCTGAACGGTGTAAAACCTGTTTCAGACGACCTTGGGATTATTGTTCGGAAGGGAGTTTGAGGAAATGCTCGCGATAATGGCGCATTTCTTCGATGCTTTCGAGGATGTCGTCCAATGCCTTGTGCGAACCGCGTTTGACCACGCTTTTGGCGACGGCCGGATTCCAGCGTTTGGCCAACTCTTTCAGCGTGGACACGTCTAAGTTGCGGTAGTGGAAATAGGCTTCCAAACGCGGCATGTATTTGACCATGAAGCGGCGGTCTTGATGGATGGAGTTGCCGCACATGGGCGTGGATTTCTCGGGTATCCATGCGGACATGAAGTCCAACAGGTTTTGCTCGACTTCAGCTTCGGTCAGTTTGGATTCGCGCACGCGTTGGGTCAGACCGGTGCGGCCGTGGGTGGCGGTGTTCCACTCGTCCATGCCGTCGAGCAACTCGTCGCTTTGATGGATGACGTAAACGTCCGATTGTGCCAGTACGTTCAAATCGGAATCGGTAATGATCATGGCGACTTCGATAATGCGGTCGTGTTCCGGGTTGAGGCCGGTCATTTCCATATCGAGCCAGCAGAGGTTGTTTGCGTTTTGGGTCATTTCAGACGGCCTTGTGTTTTCAGTTGGCAGTATTATAAAGGATAAAGGTTCGGGCCGTCTGAAAGCATTTGTAACAAGTTGTGCAATCTCTTGATATAATCGTCCGTTACACAAAAAATCACCGCCAAAAATCATGAACCCAAGCCCTTTGCTCGATATTATCGATACGCCTCAGGATTTGCGCTGTCTGGAGAAAAAACAGCTGCCGCAAGTCGCCGCCGAATTGCGCGAATTTCTGTTGGATTCCGTCGGTAAGACGGGCGGCCATTTCGCCAGTAACTTGGGCGCGGTCGAGCTGACGGTGGCGCTGCATTATGTGTACGACACGCCAGAAGACCATTTGGTCTGGGATGTCGGCCATCAAAGCTATCCGCACAAAATCCTCACCGGCCGCAAAAATCAAATGCACACCATGCGCCAATACGGCGGTTTGGCGGGTTTCCCAAAACGCAGCGAGTCGGAATACGACGCGTTCGGCGTGGGGCATTCTTCCACATCCATAGGCGCGGCTTTGGGCATGGCCGTTGCGGACAAACAGTTGGGCAATAACCGCCGCAGCGTCGCTATCATCGGCGACGGCGCCATGACGGCGGGTCAGGCGTTTGAAGCCCTGAACTGCGCAGGCGATATGGATGTCGATTTGCTGGTTATCCTCAACGACAACGAAATGTCGATTTCCCCCAATGTCGGCGCGCTGCCGAAATATCTTGCCAGCAACGTCGTGCGCGATATGCACGGCCTATTGAGCACCATCAAAGCCCAATCGAGCAAAGTATTAGATAAATTGCCCGGAGCGATGGAGCTTGCCCAAAAAGTCGAAAACAAAATCAAAACCTTGGCAGGCGAAGCGGAACATGCCAAACAGTCGCTGTCTTTGTTTGAAAACTTCGGTTTCCGTTACACCGGCCCGGTGGACGGCCACAACGTTGAAAATCTGGTGGACGTATTAAAAGACTTGCGCGGCCGCAAAGGCCCTCAGTTGCTGCACGTCATCACCAAAAAAGGCAACGGCTACAAATTCGCCGAAAACGACCCTGTCAAATACCATGCTGTCTCCAAGCTGCCGAGCGAAGTGCCTGCGCCGGAAGTCAAACCTGCCGCGGCTAAACCGACTTATACGCAAGTTTTCGGCCAATGGCTGTGCGACCAAGCGGCGGCTGACGAGCGTTTGGTTGCCATCACGCCTGCCATGCGCGAGGGCAGCGGCTTGGTTGAGTTTGAACAGCGATTCCCCGACCGCTATTTCGACGTCGGCATCGCCGAGCAACACGCCGTTACCTTTGCCGGCGGTTTGGCATGTGAAGGCATCAAGCCCGTCGTGGCGATTTACTCCACTTTCCTGCAACGCGCTTACGACCAGTTGGTACATGACGTTGCTTTGCAAAACCTACCTGTTTTGTTCGCCATCGACCGTGCAGGTATTGTCGGTGCAGACGGCCCGACCCATGCCGGTTTGTACGACTTGAGCTTTTTGCGTTGCGTGCCGAATATGATTATTGCCGCACCAAGCGACGAAAACGAATGCCGCCTGCTGCTCTCAACCTGCTATCAGGCAAATTCGCCGTCTGCCGTCCGTTATCCGCGCGGTACAGGCACGGGCGCAACCGTTTCAGACGGCCTGGAAACCGTTGAAATCGGTAAAGGCATCATCCGTCGCGAAGGCGAGAAAATTGCCATTATCGCCTTTGGCAGCATGGTTGCCCCATCATTGACCGCCGCCGACAAGCTGAACGCGACCGTTGCCGACATGCGCTTTGTCAAACCGATAGATGAAGAACTGATCGTCCGTCTTGCCCGAAGCCATGACTACATCGTTACCGCTGAAGAGAATGCCGAACAAGGCGGCGCAGGCAGCGCGGTGTTGGAAGTGTTGGCGAAACACGGCATCTGCAAACCGGTGTTGCTGTTGGGTGTAGAAGACAAAGTTACCGAACACGGCGACCCGAAAAAACTGCTGGACGACTTGGGTTTGAGTGCCGAAGCGATTGAAAAACGCATTGCCGGCTGGATTAAGGCCGTCTGAAAAATGATTAAAACCTATCAATACATTGCATAATTTATGGGAAAAAAACTAATCAGCATCAGCATGGTGCGCAACGAAAACGACGTTATCGAATCGTTTGTCCGTCATAATCTCGAGCTGATGGATGAAATGCACATCATCGATCACGGCAGCAGCGATGGAACAAGGGAAATCCTGATTCAATTGAAAGAAGAAGGTTTGCCGATATTTATCTATCAATATCAAGCGCTCAAGTACAATCAAGAGCAATTGGTAAACCTGCTTATGAAGCAGCTTGTAGCAAAAGATGAAGCGATAGATTTCGTTTTTCCGCTGGATGCGGACGAATTTATTTCATGTCCTAGCCGTATCATGCTGGAACAACTTTTGGATGTCATCGGCGAAAACAGGATCGGCATGTACCTTTGGCGCGGCTATTTGCCGACATCGTTGCAATACAATCCCGATTTCACCACTCAATTTACCGAGCAACGCCTCGAAACGCTCTTTACCCCCAAAGTCATTATTCCTAGATGGGCTGCCGAATCTTGCAGCGTGATTATCGGCTGCCATTACATGTTGGATAAAGATGGCAACAAGGTTAAATCAACCCTGTTTCATTCGCCGGATTATCGAGGTTTACATTCCTGGTTTATCGAGCAGTTTTCCGCCCAATTTGCGGAGACCGATTTGTTGTGGCTGGGGCATTTCCCAATCCGCTCCTTGAACCAGCACATCAAAAAAATCCTCGAAAAGTCCATCTTGATTGCCATTAAAGACGGAAGCAACGATATTGCCTGGGAAAACCAGTTGCGCGAATTGCTGGACAACGGCATGAAGATGGACTTGAACGATTTACGGCTGTTGGCATACAGATACCGCGCCGGTTCTACAAGTTTGGAAGACCCGCATTGTAAAGTCAGCCATTACGAACCCTTGCGTAAAAAACCGCTGATGCTGAAATACACCTCGCCGGAAGCAGGTGATCCTTTGATGACTGTCGGACATTTGGTACTTGCATTGGCAAGCGGCGCACAAGATTCCTCTTTAGGCCTTAAGGCCGTCTGAAAAACACAGCCCGCACACACAATAATAGGAAAATTATGATCAGCATCTTTGATATTTTCAAAATCGGCATCGGCCCGTCCAGCTCGCACACCGTCGGCCCGATGAAGGCCGCGGCCGCTTTTGCTGATTTGCTGAATGCCGAAAACTTGGATACACAAGTGGCGCGCATTGTCATTGAAGTGTACGGTTCACTTGCTTTGACCGGTATCGGACACGGCACATTCGACGCATTATTGCTCGGTTTGGAAGGCAGCCTGCCGCACGATATCCCGCTTGCGGACATCCCTCAACGCTTGGAACGTATCCGCACGCAGCACGTTTTAAAACTCAACGGCCGTGAAATGGCCTTCAATCCTGAAAAAGATTTGGATATCCGCGGCGACAAAGTGTTGCCCAAACATCCGAACGGTTTGAACTTTATCGCCTACCATTCAGACGGCCTGAAGCTGAAAGAGCAGATCTATTATTCGGTCGGCGGCGGTTTTGTCGTTACAGACGAAGGGTTTGCACAAGAGGCGCAGGAAAATGCCGATGTGCCGTATCCATACAAAAACTGTGATGAGTTGCTGGCACAATGCCGTCTGAACCAGTTGAATATTTCCGAAGTCGTGTTGGCCAATGAAGCAGCGTTGGCAGGTTGCGATGAAGTGGAAGTGCGCCGCCGTGTGGCTGCCGTGGCCGATGTGATGGAAAACTGCATCAAGCGCGGCTTGGGTGCGGAAGGGCAATTGCCGGGCGGCTTGAATGTGCGCCGCCGCGCGCCGCAGTTGGCAGCTAAACTCAAAGTCCTACGCGAGAGCGAAATCGTCAATACCCAACTTTGGCCGATGGTGTACGCCATGGCGGTCAATGAAGAAAACGCCGCTGGCGGCCGCGTCGTAACCGCACCGACCAACGGCGCGGCAGGCATTATTCCTGCCGTCTTACACTATTTCCGCAAATTTAATCCGCACGCCAACCAATCGCGTGTAGAGGACTTCCTGCTGACTGCCGGCGCCATCGGTATTTTGTACAAAACCAATGCGTCGATTTCCGGTGCGGACGTTGGTTGCCAAGGCGAAGTCGGCGTGGCATGTTCTATGGCAGCAGGTGCATACGCCGAAGTTATCGGCGGTACCCCGAAACAAGTGGAAAACGCCGCCGAAATGGCGATGGAACACCACTTGGGCTTGACCTGCGACCCTGTCGGCGGCTTGGTGCAAATCCCCTGTATCGAGCGCAACGGCATCGCCGCCGAAAAAGCCCTCAAGCTCGCCACCCTCGCGCTTTTGGAAGATGGCATAGACAAAAAAGTCTCACTTGATGAAGTGATTCAAACCATGTTGCAAACCGGCCGCGATATGAAGGCAACCTATAAAGAAACCTCGCTCGCAGGCTTGGCCATTACCTTGCAGAAAAAAGCCATACCTGTATCCGTGCGCGTGGTGGAATGTTAGCAATAGGGTAGGGGATATGCCCGATAAAAAAAGGCCGTCTGAGAAACTTTCAGACGGCCTTTTTTTGTATGGATTGAATAACTAACCGTTTTTTTGATAAGGGTTTTCCAGCCCGGCCATTAAGTCGCGGAAGTATTCGCGCAACTGTTTTTCGGAGCAACCCATCAGCAGGGCGTCTTCAAAGGCGTCCTGCGCTATTTGGTACAGTTCGTTCAAGTTTTCGGTCATGACTTTGACTTTTTCGGTGCAGGAAACAATCTGACCGTCGTCGTCATACCATTTGGGCATTTGCGGCATTGCCATAGCTCACCTCAGTTTAAGAAACGGGAAGGGTCGTTTTTCTTTACACGGCGGCCGAAGGCGTATTTCGCGCTCCAATATTTGTGGCCGAGGCTGGTAATTTCGATACGTTTGCCCGTCCTCGGTGCGTGAATGAAATTGTTGTTGCCGATGTAGAGGCCGACGTGGGAAATACGGCCGCGACCCATGGTGCGGAAAAAGACCATGTCGCCCGGCTGTAATTCGGAACGGCTCACGGCAACGCCCATTTGCGCTTGTTCGGCAGAAGTGCGCGGCAGGTTCAGGCCCATGGCGCGTTTAAAGATGTGTTGCATAAAGCCGCTGCAGTCAAAGCCGGTGGAAGCCGATGTGCCGCCGTAGCGGTAGGCCACGCCGAGCAAGCCCATGGCGCTGCCGATTAACTCATCTGCGTTGCCCGAAGGTGCGCGCGTATTGTTGCTTGCGGCAGAATAGGTATTGGTGGGATGGACAGGGGTTGCCTGACGCGTATTGCCGTAAACATTGGCATTGTCGTTGAACTGGTTTAAAACACGCTGACGGGTGGTAATCAGGTTTTCCAAATCATCAGCGTAAGAAAAATTGACGCTCGCGAGCATGGCGACCGAAGTCCAAACTGCTGCGAGCCGGAGTAAAAAATTCATTGTACAAACTTCCGTTTCAGAAGGCATTCCCTGCCGATTGCAGGCACATTGCCGGTTTCTGAGATGTTATCCCGTATCATTCTCTTGTTATCTGCTTGATTGTATTAAAAAACTGTCTTTTTGGCAAAAAAACTGCTGTTATTTTGCGTTAAACCCTTGTTTCCAAACGAACTAGAAAAACATCGGGCGCGGTTTCGCTTGATTTATCCGCCGCTGCAACCATATAAGCGGCATTCATTGATTTATTTTCAGAGACTGACATGACACAAAATCACAGCGATATCCGTACACGCTTTATCTTTGACGATATGCCCATCCGCGGTATGCACATCCGCCTTGAAAAGGTTTGGCAACACATCGTCAACCAAAAACATTATCCTGTCGCCATCCGCCGCGCTTTGGGCGAGTTGCTGGCCGCCGGATCTTTATTGTCTGCCAACCTTAAAAACGAAGGCACGCTGATTGTTCAGGTTCAAGGTCAGGGCCGTCTGAAAATGTTGGTGGTGGAAGCGACTTCTGAAAATACTGTCCGCGCTACTGCCCGTTGGGACGAAACCGCTGAAATCCGTGATGACGAAAGCCTGACTGCGCTGTTGGGCGAAAACAGCGTGTTCGTTTTAACCCATCAGCCTAAAGATGCCGACCCTTGGCAAGGTGTTGTCCCACTGGAAGGCGACAGCATTGCGCAAATGCTGGTCAACTATATGAAACGTTCCGAGCAGCTCGATACTTATATTACGCTTGCCGCCGATGACCACGCCGCAGGCGCATTATTGCTGCAACGTCTGCCGGAAGAAGAATTGGATGATGCCGCGTGGGAACATGTGACCACGCTTGCGCAAACGCTTACTCCGCAAGAATTGACCGGTTTGGACGCTCATCACGCCCTTTACCGCCTTTACCATGAAACCCCGCCCCGCGTTTTTGAACCGGAAGCCATTGAATTTGCCTGCACCTGTTCCCGCGGCAAAGTCAGCGATATGCTGTTGATGCTTGGCGGTCAGGAAGTCGGCGGCGTGGTGGCGGAGCAAGGCAGCATTCAAATTGACTGCGATTTCTGCCATAGCAAATATGTGTTTGATGAAACCGATGTCAACGCTTTGTTTGGTGCGGACGTGGTGAATGCCGTCCGTCAAGAGAATGAGCGTTTGCAGTAATCGCGCGATAAAAGTTGCTTAAAAAATTAGATTATTTAATAGGAGGGCAGGTGTAAAACCTGCCCTTTCTTTTTGGGAAAACTGAATATCATCAATATAAAATGCCGTCTGAAAAAAAGCGAGGGCTGATTTCAGACGGCATGATTGTTTTAAACGATGCGTTTAATGTTTAAAGATTATTTCCAAACCAATAAAGCGTGGTTGCGTTTGCCGCGGCGGACGATGGTGTATTTGCCGAAACGTTTGTGTTCGTCGGTCAGTATATAGGCATCGTCAGGTTTTTCAGCGGCATGGTTCGGATTGTTGGCTTCGGCAGGTTTGCCGTTGAGCAAAACCGCTTTGCTGTTGACAAAGCCGCGCGCTTCTTTGTTGGAAGACGCCAAACCGGTTTTCACCAAAGTTTCCACCACGTTGAGGCTCTCGGAAACTTCAAAAGTCGGCAGGCCGTCGAGTGCCAGCTGCTCGAAGTCGCTTTCGGTGAGATGGCTTTGGTCTTCGGCAAACAGGCTTTCAGAAATGCGTTGGGCGGCGGCAAGGGCTTCTTCGCCGTGAATCAAGCGGGTCATTTCCTCTGCAAGAATGCGTTGCGCTTCAGGTTTGGTGCCGCTGGCTTTGTCTTTGGCTTCGATGGCGTCGATTTCTTCGATAGACAGGAAGGTAAAGTATTTCAGGAATTTATACACATCGGCATCGGCCACTTTCAGCCAGAATTGGTAGAACTGATACGGAGAAGTTTTCTTCGCGTTCAACCATACTGCGCCACCTTCGGTTTTGCCGAATTTGGTGCCATCTGATTTGGTTACCAAAGGCAGGGTCAGGCCGAATACTTGTTTTTGGTGCAGACGGCGGGTCAAGTCGATACCGGCAGTGATGTTGCCCCATTGGTCGGAACCGCCGATTTCCAAAACCGCGCCGTGGCGTTTGTTCAATTCGGCAAAGTCGTAGCCTTGCAGCAGGGAATAGGCGAATTCGGTGAAGGAAATACCCACATCGTCGCGCTCGATACGCTGTTTGACAGATTCCTTGTTCAGCATGGCGTTGACGGAGAAATGCTTGCCGATGTCGCGCAGGAAGTCGAGGCAGTTCATGCTGCCGAACCAGTCGGCATTATTGGCCATAATGGCCGCATTGTCGCCATCAAAGCTTAAGAAAGGGGTCAGTTGGTTGCGGATGCTTTCAACCCAACCGGCAACGGTTTCGGCAGAATTCAAGCTGCGTTCGGCGGCTTTAAAGCTTGGGTCGCCAATCATGCCGGTCGCGCCGCCCACCAAAGCAATCGGCGTATGGCCGGCTTGTTGGAAACGGCGCAATGCCAATACAGGCAGCAAGTGGCCGATGTGCAGGCTGTCTGCTGTCGGGTCAAAACCGCAATAGAGGGAAATTTTTTGTTCGTT
>NZ_JBQCWZ010000036.1:0-23024 GCF_051956895.1 Neisseria sp. P0021.S006 | reverse complement strand
AGACGTTGCTGTAATAGTTGGTGATGACGGGACCGTTTTGACTGCATTCAAAAGGCCGTCTGAAAACATTTAAACCCTGTTTTCAGACGGCCTTTTTGTCCCAATCTATCTAAAAAATGCTAAGATTGTTGCCTTAATTTATCGGCAGAAACATCATGAACCCATTATTGAACCACCTCAAACCCTATCCTTTCGCCCGCCTGCGTGAAGCCATGCAAGGCATTGATGCACCCGAAGGTGTGACGCCCATTCATCTGCAAATCGGCGAGCCGAAACACCCGACGCCCAAAGTCATCACCGACGCGCTGACCACCTCCCTGCACGAACTGGAAAAATATCCGCTGACCGCTGGCCTGCCTGAACTGCGCCAAGCCTGCGCCGAATGGGTGGCCCGCCGTTATGATGGTTTGAGCCTCAATCCCGACAATGAAATCCTGCCCGTATTGGGCAGCCGGGAAGCTTTGTTCTCTTTTATCCAAACCGTTTTAAATCCGGCTTCAGACGGCCCCAAACCGGTCGTTATCAGCCCCAATCCTTTCTATCAAATTTACGAAGGCGCGACTATTTTGGGCGGCGGCGAAATCCATTTTGCCAACTGTCCTGCGCCCAGCTTCAACCCCGATTGGAGCAGCCTGCCTGAAGACGTATGGCAGCGCACCAAAGTCCTGATTGTCTGCTCGCCAAACAACCCGAGCGGCAGCGTCCTGCAATTAGAAGATTGGAAAGAAGTTTTTGATTTGCAAGACAAATACGGCTTCGTTATCGCCTCTGACGAATGCTATTCCGAAATCTATTTTGACGACAACAAACCGATCGGCGGCCTGCAGGCTGCGGCGCAATTAGGACGCGGTACACGCAACATTATTATGTTCACCAGCCTGTCCAAACGCTCCAACGTCCCCGGTTTGCGTTCCGGCTTTGTCGCAGGCGATGCCGAGTTGCTCAAAAACTTCCTGCTCTACCGCACCTACCACGGCAGCGCGATGAGCATTCCCGTCCAACGCGCCAGCATTGCCGCTTGGAACGATGAAGAACACGTCATCGACAACCGCCGCCTCTACCAAGAAAAATTCGACCGCGTCATCCCTATTTTGCAACAGGCATTCGATGTCAAACTGCCTGACGCGTCGTTCTACATTTGGCTGAAAGTTCCCGATGGCGACGACTTGGCATTTACGCGCAACCTGTGGCAGAAAGCCGCTATCCAAGTGTTGCCCGGCCGCTTCCTCGCCCGCGATACCGAACAAGGCAATCCGGGCGAAGGCTACGTCCGCATCGCTCTGGTTGCCGATGTGGAAAGCTGCGTCAAAGCGGCTGAAACCATGGTTGCTTTATACCGCCGATAAAACAAAGGCCGTCTGAAATTTCAGACGGCCTTTTTATTAAATAATCGGGTAATTTATATGGTGAAGTCCAGAAGGTAGAAATCTTCTTTGCCTACGCCGCACTCAGGGCATTTCCAGTCGTCGGGAATGTCTTCGAACTTGGTACCTGCCGGCAGGCCATGTTCGGGGTCGCCGACATCTTCATCGTAAATCCAGCCGCAAGGGCCGCACATATATTGAGCCATTTTGTATTCCTTCTATTTTAAAAAGGCCGTCTGAAACCGTATTTTCAGACGGCCTTTCGTGTGTTTTATTGTTGATATTTTGAATTTATTGAGCTGCTTCCAAAGCGGCGATTTCTTTACGCAGGTGTTTGATGGCCGGTGTTACGATGGCGACAAACATGGCCTCGCGGACGCGGCGTTGCGCCGGACTGCGCATCAGATAGCCTTTCGCGCCTGCATGCAATGCGGCAGATTGAGTGGCGTTCAGTGCCAACACAGCAGCCGCTTCACGCAGTTTCAAGGTTGCCAGCGTGTCAGGTTTATTGTTCCACGCATCATCGGCAAGGCGTTCGGTTTCCGCCCATGCGCCGTCCAACGCAGCTTTCAACTCATCGTAACTGTGGTCGAGGTATGAGTTCACTTCTGCGTTCACCACATTGGCCATGCGGATAATGCCGAGCGCACCGTCAATCACACCGGCGCCGATACCTATTTGCAGCAAGATGAAACCGGCTTTAATGGTCGGGATATAAGACTGGAACTGCTCAGGCGAAGCGATCACATCTTCATCGGGAATAAACACATCTTTAAAATTCAGGCTGTAAGTGCGCGTGCCTTCCAAACCGCAGAACTCAGGGCAATCTTGCAGGGTAACGCCTTCCCATTGACCGCCGGTGATAAACATCACATAGCTGTCGCCGATTTGGGCGGTATTTGCCCAAATGTGGTCTTCTCCGATATTGGATACCCAAGGCAAAGCACCGTTGATTTTGTAGCCGCCTTCGACGCGTTCGGCTTGCAGATTGTGTTTTTCGATACCGGCAAGGTGTTTGACGGTATTGGACATGCCCGTACCGGCCAAGACTTTGCCCTGCAGAATATCGGCCAAATATTTGGCTTTAACCGCTTGGTTGGGGGATTGATGCAGATACCACGCGCAAGCCGCCTGACACCATGCGCTGAACGAAGTGGCGCCGCATTCTTTACCGATTTCGCGCAATACGGCGATTTGCGTTGCCAAACCCAAACCGTTACCGCCCTCTTCAACCGTACCGGTTGCGGCAAAACCGCCGATTTTGCCCAATTCCAGCATAAATTCTTTCGGGTACAGGCCTTTGCGGTCGATGTCGTCCACCAATGGTTTCAGCTTGCTTTTAACGAGTTCGGCAACATTGTTCAGTAAAGCTTCGCGTGTCATGATTTTTTCCTCTGAATAAGGTTTGAAGCGTAGATGGTTCTACTCATGAATTATTCTTGGCAACAAGGATATCCTTGCTTTTTACTAAAAGGCCGTCTGAATTTTCAGACGGCCTTTGATGAGATTAGGCAAATGCCTGCAATTCAGGGTTGATTTCAGTTTTGGCAAGGTTGTTGACGTAGTTGCACAAGGTTGCCAAAGCAACGCCCATAACTACTTCAACGGCTTGCTGTTGGTTGTAACCGGCATCGAAGAATGCTTTCAGCTCGTCGTCGGATACTGCGCCTTTTTTCGCCATAACGGCTTGGGTGAATGTCGCCAAAGCACTCAGTTTGGCATCGTCAAACTCACCCGCAGCCAACGCGCGTGCGGCTTTGATGGATTGTTCGGACAACAGTTTTTTCAGGGTAGCCAGTTTGGTGTGGCCGGCAACGCAGAAACCGCATTCGTTGGTACGGGCGGCGATAATTTGGACAACTTCGACTTCGCCGTCAGTAAGGCTGTTGGCCGCATTCAGCTTGCCAACTTCTTGATAAAACGCCAAAGCTTCAGGCGCATTGGCCAAAACGCCGATCAGGTTAGGAATAAAGCCGTTGTTTTTCAATACGGCTTCAATGCGTGGTTTGGCGGCTTCAGGAGCGGTTTCGACTGTGTGTATGGTCAAGCGGGACATGTGTATAACCTTCTTATCTGGTGAAATGAAGTGCACATCATAAGCCATCCGTCTCCATCAGAAAAAGACTTATTGGTTATTTACCGCGAACCAAAAGTTATAAGGCCGTCTGAACGGATTCAGACGGCCTTATCAAATGATTCAACTCATTATTTCATAAAGTTTTTCAGTAGCATAGAAGCGATGTCGTCCAAGCCGAAGCCATCCGCATCTTGAGCCGTGCCGTTAGGCGTCGCTTTATCGACCAAGTCTGGCAACACTTTTGCCAACAAATCGCCTGCTTGGCCGGCATCCACGCCGAATTTTTGCGCGATTTGGTTCACGGTATCGCTGCCCAAAGCATTTTGCAGATCGCTGCCGGACACAGGCAGGTTGCTGGATTGGTTGGAAACCCAGCTGCTCAGAGCATCGCCCAAACCGCCTTGTTGCAGTTGGTTGATCAGGTTGCCCACGCCGTCTTGCTGTTTCACTAAATCCATCGCCATATCGGTCAGAGAACCTTGTGCGCCGTTTTCGTTGTTGCCACCCAACATTTGAGTAGCCGCATTCAAAAGATTGTCCATGAGTGCCATGACTTTTTCCTTGTATTTGTGTCTAAAAAAAGAAAACGGAGTGTAGCAAAATTTGTGCTGAAAAAATCAGGATTAACCAAACTAAACCTCTTTTATCTCAAAGCCGTAACAAAACAAAGGCCGTCTGAAACCCATTTTCAGACGGCCTTTATAATGAATAATACTATTCTTCGCGGCCATTGAAATACTCAGCCGCGCCACCTTCAAAAAAGCCTTGTAAAATTGCCTGCGCCGCCACTTGGTCAAGTACGGATTTTTGTTTTCGGCCAAATACTTGCGCTTCAGCAAGCAGGCTTTCCGCGTATAGGGAAGACATCCTTTCGTCCACCCAATAAACCGGCAAGTTAAAACGTCCGTGCAAACGGCGGCCAAATTTACGGCTCAAACGGGTCAGCTCATGCTCCGTGCCATCGGTATGCGTCGGCAGTCCGACCACAAAATACTTGGGTTGCCATTCTTTGACTAGCTTGGCAATGGCCTCAAATTTCTCATCATTGCTGTTGCCGGTTATCGTCGCCAGCGGATGGGTCATACCCAACTCAGCATCGCCCTGCGCCACGCCGATACGCGCCTCGCCGAAATCAAAAGCCAAAACCGTGCCTTTTGGTGCATCAGGCATGGCCGACTCCTGAAACCAAGGCGTTCGGATTGATGCCTAATTTTTCAAAAGCGGCGGCATAACGAAGCTCGTAAGGCACATCAAACAGAATATGCTCGTCCGCAGGGACGGTCAGCCAAACATTTTCTGCCAGCTCGCGCTCCAACTGCCCTTTACCCCATTTCGAATAACCAATGCTGATCAAAGCCTTGTCCACTGCACCTTCTTTAGACAAGTTTTCAATCACATCGCGCGAAGAAGTCAGCGCCACATTATCAGTTACCACCATGCTGTTTTGCCAGCGCCCGATCGGCGTATGCACGACATAGCCGCGCTCAATCTGAACCGGCCCGCCCATCATCACGTTTTCATGTTGCAGGCGCAACGGGATATTGCGGTCGGCGGCGGCGAAAATCATGTCCATGGTAATCGGCGAAGGCTTGTTGATGATGATGCCCAGCGCACCTTCTTCATCGTGTTCGCACACATAAATGACCGTATCCGTAAAAAACGGATCGTCCATATGAGGCATGGCAATCAGGAAATGGTTGGCTAAATTCATATTCTTCTTAATATCTATAAGCTGATTTTATTATTTTTGTCCGTCGGTAACCGGCGCATCCACCACGCACGCACCGTAAACTGCGCCGCCTGCCGGTACCGGCGTATCGGTTTTCGCATGGGCAAAACACGATACCGCGCTCAAAGAGTTTTTCGGCGAACCTTGAACGATTTTATCGCTGTACACCAAATAAGCGAAAGACTTACGTTTCGGATCGTAGTAGCGGATAATCTGTTGGCTCTTAAATGCTATGCTGGCACTGCGTTTGAACACTTGTCGCGGTTTCAAAACCGCAGCCTCGTTATAACGGATGACTTCCGCACTTTGCACACAGGAAACGGATGCGTCGCTGGCATCTTCTTCCAGATTGACCGTTTCTTTCAAACCGCCTTTTTTTGCGTACGAAATATAACAGGCAATCCCCTGCACATCAGGATCGTCAAAACCTTCCACTTCAATACGGTCGTTTTTACCCAGCATATGAAACACCGTACTGGCGCGTCCGATTTTATCGGTATTGTCACCGCAAGCCGCCAAAACCATGGCGCCCAACACTACTAATAAATATTTTTTCATAATATCCTGTCGATGCAGACTGTCAGTTTCCAGGCAGACTAAACCCCGTCCGCCCACTCTATCGTTACTATATAAGACCGTTCGTCCATATTGCAACCCGATATTATTTTCAGACGGCCTGACAGACAGTATAATCCGTCCTATTGTTCCTACTTTGATAGCAAGATCGAACCATGCGTTACAAACCCCTCATTCTCGCCCTGTTGCTCAGCTTCTCCCTGCCAACCTATGCTGCCAAAGACGCGCCGAAAGAAAAAGCGACCGCCGTCAAAAAAGCTGCGCCCGTGAAAAAAGAGAAAGAAGCCGCCAAGGCAGATGTCAAAAAAGAAACCCCAAAAAAACAAGCCGTAAAAGAAAAAGAGGAAGGCAAAAAAGCGGTTAAAGCCAAAGTATCCAAAGAGAAGGACACCGCCGACAAAAACGAACGCGCTTCAGACAAAAACAAACCGGCTAAAGCCACCGAGGCCGCGGCTGACAATAAAAAGGCCAACCGCAAAGCAGAAGAGCCTAAAGAAACAGCCAAAGACAAAAAAGCTGCAGCCGCAAAATCCGGCAAAGCCAAAGAACAAGACAAGAAACCTGTTGAAGATAAAAAAGACAGCAAAGCCAAAGAACCCGTAAAAAAAGCAGACCCTAAGGAAACCAAAGCCAAAGAGCCTGCTAAAAAAGTAGCTGAAGATAAAAAAGACGGCAAAAAAACCAAAGAGCCCGTAAAAAAAGCATCCGAAGACAAAAAGGCCGAAGCTAAAGAGTCCGCCAAAAAAGCTGTCGAAGACAAAAAAGACGCTAAAAAAGACACAAAAGCCAAAGAGCAAAACAAAAAAGCCGAGCCTAAAGTTGAGCCTAAAGTCGCTTCTTCAGCCGACAACGATTTCAAAGCAGCCGTAACTGCCGCCGCCAACGATATGGAAACCAAGAAATCCTTTGCCAAACGCAATGAGGGTTTCATTATCCATGTCAATGCCACGCTCAAACAGCTGCAACAAACACGCAACAACCTCTCCGGCATCAACCGCAAACAACGCGACGCTTGGGAAAAATTCCAAAAACTCAATGCCGATGCCAACCAGTTAAAAGCCGAAGTTTCCAACACACGCGCCCAAATTTCGCGCTTTGTGTCCGGCAACTATAAAAACAGTCAGCCCAACGCGGTCGCCCTCTTTCTGAAAAACGCCGATGCCGGTCAAAAAACCCGCTTCCTGCGTTACACACGTTATATCAACAACGCCAACGACCAAGTTATGAGAGACTTGGAAAAACAACAGAAAGAGCTGGCGGCGCAAGAACAAAAAATCAACAATGAATTGGCTTACCTGAAAAAACTGCAAGCCAATATCCAAGCTTCGTTGCGTCAACAAGGCGTGACCAATACCGCCGAACAAGCCGAAAGCCGCCGTCAAAACGCGCAAATGGCCAAAGAAGCGCAAAAGAAAATCAACCACAGAGAAAACGAGCAGCGCCTCAATAATCTCTTGAAAGATTTGGAAAAACGCAAAGCCGAGCAACGCAAAGCCGAAGCCGAAGCGCGTAAAAAAGCCGCCGAAGCCCGTTTGGCCGCCGCTGAAAAAGCACGCAAAGAGCAGGCTGCCGCCCAACAAAAAGCCGAAGCCGAACGCGCCGCCATGTCTACGCTGACTGACGAAGACATGAAACTGCAAGCCCCGAACACCCAAGGCTTGACCGTCAGCAACGCCAACAGCTTCAGCCGTATGCAAGGCCGTCTGAAAAAACCAGTTAACGGTACATTGGCAGGCCTGTTCGGTCAAGACCGCGGCGATGGCGAAGTTTGGAAAGGCGTGTTCTACAATACCATTCCTGCTCCGGTCAGCAGCATTGCCTCAGGCACGGTTACTTTTGCCGGCGAGCTTGAAGGCTACGGCAAAGTAGTCGTCCTCGACCACGGCGACGGCTATGTCAGCATTTACTCCGGCCTGAACGAAATCGACATCTCCCAAAACTACGCCGTCAATGCCGGCAGCAAAATCGGCACCAGCGGCACTTTGCCGTCGGGCGAAACCGGCCTTTACCTTGAAGTCCGCTACAACGGACAAGTCATGAATCCGCTTTCATGGATTAACTGATGTTTCAGACGGCCTGAGTGAATTTTCCCCTTCAGGCCGTCTGAATTTTCATCATAAACTACAATAAAACACGATTTTCACGCCTGTTCAGCACATTAAACAACAAACTTTTACCTTAAACTTATTGTTCCAAGCGTTTAAATCACATAAAGTCAACGGGTTCAGAGAAAACAAAAACCACTTTGCTTACCGTACACAAAAAGAAAGTCAAACGAATGTCAACAAAATCTACTTTAAAAAAAGTTGCAATCTACACTCTCGGCGCATTTAGCGGCATCGCCCTCAGTCTGAGTGTACAAAGTTTTGCCGCCGAAAAAGACAAAAAAGACAACGAGGCCCTGCCCGTGCAAACCATCCGCACCATGGCAGAAGTGTACGGCCAAATCAAAGCCAACTATTACCAAGACAAACCCGATGCCGAGCTTTTTGAAGGCGCAATGAAAGGCATGGTGTCCGATCTCGATCCGCATTCCGAGTATATGGACAAAAAAGGCTATGCCGAAATGAAAGAATCTACCAGCGGCGAATTCGGCGGCCTGGGCATGGAAATCGGACAAGAAGACGGCTTCGTCAAAGTCGTTGCCCCGATTGAAGACACTCCGGCAGAACGCGCCGGCGTAAAAAGTGGCGACTTCATCGTCAAAATCGACAATACCTCTACGCGCGGCCTGACCGTCAGCGAAGCCGTCAAAAAAATGCGCGGCAAACCGGGTACCAAAATCACCCTGACCCTTTCACGCAAAAATGCCGACAAACCCATCGTCGTCAACCTGACCCGCGCCATCATCAAAGTCAAAAGCGTGCGCCATCATCTGCTTGAAAAAGACTACGGCTACATCCGCGTCTCCCAATTCCAAGAGCGCACTGTTGCCGCACTCAACGAAGCTGCGCAAGCCCTTGTCAAAGAAAACAAAGGTCCGCTCAAAGGCATCATCCTCGACTTGCGCGACGACCCGGGCGGCCTGCTCAACGGTGCAGTCGGCGTATCCGCAGCCTTCCTGCAACCTGACGTAACCGTTGTCAGCACCAAAGGCCGCAACAAAAAAGAAGGCATGGTACTCAAAGCAACTGCCGAAGACTACATCACCACCAGCGGCAAAGACCCGTTGGCAGGATTGCCTGCCGAGCTGAAAACCATTCCTATGACCGTCCTGATTAACGCAGGCTCGGCCTCCGCTTCCGAAATCGTTGCCGGTGCATTGCAAGACCACAAACGCGCCGTCGTCGTCGGCACACAAAGTTTCGGCAAAGGCTCAGTACAGACCCTGATTCCGCTTTCCGGCGGCAGCGCAGTTAAACTGACCACCGCCCTTTACTACACACCAAACGACCGCTCGATTCAAGCGCAAGGCATTGTTCCTGACGTTGAAGTCAAAGACAAAGACCGCGCTTTTGAAAGCCGCGAAGCCGATTTGGTCGGCCATATCGGCAATCCGTTGGGCGGCCAAGACGTCAACAGCAGCACTGAAACGCCTGCCAACGCAGAAACCAAAGCCGATAAAGACAAGTCCAAAAAAGACAAAGACGAAGACATCTCCAGCCGCCGCATTCCAAATCCGGCCAAAGATGATCAACTCCGCAAAGCCTTGGACTTGGTGAAAAATCCAGCCGAATGGCAAAAATCTTTGGGTTTGGCAGCGAAAAAACCTGCTCCGAAAAAAGATGCGGATAAAGACAGCAAAAAATAAACCCATCTTTATCCGATAAAAGGCCGTCTGAAAACTTTCCATTTTCAGACGGCCTATAAACACCTCCCTACTCCAAGGTAAGAACAAACATGAACATTTCCAGACTCATCCTCCCCGCACTGACCAGCCTATTCCTCCTAAACTCCCCGGTATCATCGGCAGCCAAACCCGAACAAGCCTCTGAGATGTACATTGCCAACAAAATCACCAGTGAAAACCTACACGGCTTCTGGGGAAATGCAGTCGAAAACGAAGAAGGCGCTCTTATCAACACAACCATCTTTAACCCCGACAACACTGGCACAGACATCGCCATAATGAGTTTCAAAGCCACCAACAAAATCTTCACCATCAGACAGGACTTTAATTGGACATTTGACGAGAAAAAACAAGAAATCCACCAAACCGTAACTGACTATAAAACCTCCATCAACGGCAAAGAAGAACAAAACAAACAAAAAATAGGTGAAAAAAGTACCATAAAAGCCAGAATCCTCATCATCAAAGGCCTGCCCGGTATGTTGGAATTGACTGACAAAGCCAGTGGCAACCAAACCAGCTACTTTAAACAAGATCCGGATAAAATACTCAACCATCTTGAAAACAGCAAAAAAACACACCCATAATCTCAAGGCCGTCTGAAAACCTCCCTCACTTTTCAGACGGCCTTCCCACTAAAATACTGCGGAAACAAAACACCATGGCAAAAGCCCCCAAAACCATCTACCAATGTTCCGAATGCGGTGGTACTTCCCCAAAATGGCAGGGTAAATGCCCGCATTGCGGCGAGTGGAACACACTTCAGGAAAGCCTGGCCGCGCCCGAACCGAAAAACGCCCGCTTCCAATCTTGGGCGGCGGACACCTCGACCATCCAATCCCTCTCTGCCGTTACCGCGACCGAAGTGCCGCGTAATCCGACCGGCATGGGCGAGCTTGACCGCGTATTGGGCGGTGGTTTGGTCGATGGAGCGGTCATCCTGCTCGGCGGCGACCCCGGCATCGGCAAATCCACGCTGCTGTTACAAACCATTGCCAAAATGGCGCAAAGTCGCAAAGTGCTGTACATTTCCGGCGAGGAATCCGCCCAACAAGTCGCCCTGCGTGCGCAACGTTTGGAACTGCCCACCGAAGGCGTGAACCTGCTTGCCGAAATCCGCATGGAAGCGATTCAGACGGCCTTGAAACAGCATCAGCCCGCAGTCGTGGTCATTGATTCCATCCAAACTATGTATTCCGACCAAATCACTTCCGCCCCCGGCTCCGTGTCGCAGGTGCGCGAGTGTGCCGCCCAACTGACGCGCATGGCGAAACAAATGGGCATCGCCATGATACTGGTCGGACACGTTACCAAAGACGGCGCGATTGCCGGCCCGCGCGTATTGGAACACATGGTCGATACCGTGCTGTATTTCGAAGGCGACCAACATTCCAACTACCGCATGATACGTGCCATCAAAAACCGCTTCGGCGCGGCAAACGAATTGGGCGTATTCGCCATGACCGAAAACGGTTTGAGAGGCGTATCCAACCCGTCCGCCATCTTCCTTGCCAGCTACCGCGACGACACGCCCGGTTCGTGCGTTTTGGTCACACAGGAAGGCAGCCGCCCGCTTTTGGTCGAAATTCAGGCATTGGTCGATGACGCGCACGGCTTCACCCCCAAACGCCTCACAGTCGGCCTCGAACAAAACCGCCTCTCCATGTTGCTCGCCGTCCTAAACCGCCACGGCGGCATCGCCTGTTTCGACCAAGACGTGTTCCTCAATGCCGTCGGCGGCGTCAAAATCGGCGAACCCGCCGCCGACCTTGCCGTCATCCTCGCCATGCTCTCCAGCTTCCGCAACCGCCCCATGCCCGAAAAAACCGTGGTTTTCGGCGAAATCGGCCTAAGCGGCGAAGTCCGCCCCGTCGCACGCGGACAAGAGCGGCTCAAAGAAGCGGAAAAACTCGGCTTCAAACGCGCCATCGTTCCCAAGGCCAATATGCCGCGCCATGACAAAGAGTTTCCAAACCTGAAAATCTACGGCGTCAGCAGTTTGCAGGAAGCGATTGACGTCTGTCGTGACGGGGACTAAACCGTTTCAATAATCCGACTCAAAAAACAATCAGCTAAAAGGCCGTCTGAAAACTTCCAGACGGCCTCTCTTTAAATTTAAATAATTTTGTTATATTATAACGAACGACTTTGTTCTATCTTTTCTACACATCGAAAATCGGAGAGAAATCATGAAAAAAACCGCTTTGCTTATCGCATCCGCCTTCCTGTTCAGCACTGCCGCACACGCCCATCGCGTTTGGGTTGAAACCGCCCACACACATGGCGGCGAATACCTTGAAGCCGAATTGGGCTATGGCGAATTCCCTGAGCTTGAACCTATCGCCAAAGACCGCCTGCACATTTTCAGCAAACCCATGCAACTGGTGACTGAAAAAGGCAAAGAAAACATGATTCAAAAAGGCACATACAATTACCAATACCGCAGCAAACTGCCGGTCAAAGACGGCAGCTACTTGGTAACCGCCGAATACCAACCGACTTTCTGGTCAAAAAACAGCGCGGGCTGGAAGCAGGCAAGCATCAAAGAAATGCCTGATGCAAGCTATTGCGAACAAACCCGTATGTTCGGCAAAAACATCGTCAATGTCGGCCACGAAAGCGCAGATACCGCCATCATCACCAAACAAGTCGGCCAACATTTGGAAATCGTACCTTTGGACAACCCTGCCAACGTCCACGTCGGCGAACGCTTCAAAGTCCGCGTCCTCTTCAATGGCGAGCCGCTGCCTAACGCCACCGTTACCGCCACATTTGACGGCTTCGACACCAGCGACCGCAGCAAAACCCATAAAACCGAAGCCCAAGCCTTCTCCGATACCACCGATGACAAAGGCGAAGTCAGCATCATTCCATTGCGCCAAGGTTTCTGGAAAGCCAGCGTAGAACACAAAGCCGATTTCCCCGATCAAAGCGTGTGCCAAAAGCAGGCGAACTACACCACTTTGACCTTCCAAATCGGTCATTCACATCATTGATTTTTCCATAACAAAAGGCCGTCTGAATAGTTCAGACGGCCTTTATTCATCCTATTTAAGGACGATGCGGCGCAAACCGCCATTGTCCCAATTCCAAATTCAAATCAAACAGATTCAGACGGCCTATTGCCACGCGGACCAAGCGTAAACACGGAAAGCCTGCTTTCGCAGTCATCCTTCGCACTTGGCGGTTTTTCCCTTCCGAAATTTTAATTTCCACCCAAAAATCAGGCACGGACTTACGCACGCGAATCGGCGGCACGCGCGGCCATAAAACATCCGCTTCACCTTCTTCCAATACCCTGACCTCGGCCGGACGGGTGACAAAATCGCCCAAATCTACGCCACGGCGCAATAAATCCAATTTGGCTTCATCAGGAGAACCCTCCACCTGCGCCCAATAAGTTTTAACCTGCTTGAATTTCGGGTCGGCAATCTGCGCCTGCAAACGGCCATTATTGGTCAGCAGCAGCAAACCCTCGCTGTCCGTATCCAAACGGCCGGCCGGATAAAATCCCGGTTTCTCGACAAAATCCTTAAGGCACTGATGTTTTTCATGTGCAGAAAACTGGCAAATCACGCCATAAGGCTTGTTTAGAATAATCAAATCGTTCATTTCACACTTTCAGACGGCCTTGGATTCCAAGAAATTCCGGATAATAAAAAAGACACCGTATAAACGGTGTCTTTCATATTTGGCGGAGTAAGAGGGATTCGAACCCTCGATGCAGGTTGACCCCACATGCTTCCTTAGCAGGGAAGTGCCTTCAGCCTCTCAGCCATTACTCCTAAGGAAGACCGCAATATACGCTTTCTGCCCTCCTTCGTCAAGCATGACCGCCCCAAACTTTCTTAACACCATGAAATCATTTAAATAAAAATATAATATTTTTTACATCATCCTATTTTTATACTTCTTTCATATATGTTAAAATGATTTTGTTTTCTGTAAACCTTTTTTCACACCCCTTATTACAAAGGAGTTCGTATGTTACGTTTTTCTGCTTTGGTTGCCGTATCCGCCCTGATGCTTGCCGCTTGCTCACAATCCGGCAATTCCCAACCATCTACTTCCTCCTCTCAAACTTCTACTCCAAAAACAACTGCCGCCGGTTCTGCCTGCCGCAGCATGGGTGAAGGCCATAAAGTCAATGGCAAAGGTCAAAACGACATTTATATGTGTAAAGTCGATGTAGCTTTGAACTCTGCCGAAGCCAAATCCGCTTTGGATCCTAGTATCCGCGTTCACTACGGCAGCACATCCGGAGCGACTTTGACTTCCCGTCAAATCTCCAACTCAGTCGGCAAAACCCCTGATGAAACCTGCCAACGCGCATTCCTGAGCGCGGTTAAACGCTTCCAAAGCACTGCACTTCGTAAAAAAGCCAAATCCGTTCATCTGGTTAGCTACTTTGACAAAGTAACCAAAGGCGGTAACGAATACGAATGCCACATCGCTACATTCAACAGCCGTGTGGTTTTGAAAGGCAGCTTCCACTAAGCAATGTCAAAAATGCCGGACTTCAATATGAAGTTTGGCATTTTTCTATTTTATGGATACGACACCCCTTCACTGCCTGCTGGCCGATTCGTCTTTTGCCGCCTGCTACGATCATGCGTCTCTAAATGCAGCCGATTCACAACGTTTGGCTGCCACGCCGCAACTGGCGCAGCGTCAAGACTGGCAAGTCAGCCGAGCATTAAAACAGCAAACCGATTTACCGGCTGTATCGCTGAGCCACAGCCAAGGCTTTGCCGCTTTATTGTGTGCGCTTCATCCCTTAACAGCCGGTGTCGATATCGAATTTATCCGACCGCGCGATTTTAAAGCGCTGTCGGCTTTGATCTGCTCGCAGGAAGAACAAGACTATTTGGAAACGGCAAACTGGCCGTCTGAAACGTTTTACCGATTATGGTGTTTCAAAGAAGCATTGATTAAAGCGGCAAATTTGGATTTTCCGTCAGACATGAAATCGGTCGGCTATGTTTTCGATTCAGGGCAACCCGTCGGTTTACGCGCTGGAAAGCAAACCGATTGGCGCGGCACAAGCGCGATTTTGGCGGATACGATGGCAATTGCCTGCGTTTGGAAGGAAAAAACCGTCGCTCTGCAATGGCAGTTTTTCGGCTCACTCAAGCTCAATGACTTAACCGACCGGCAAACTATCTAACAACTGACAAACTAATAATAATCTGATTTAATTTACTGGACTTTTACTTATTCCACACACCAACAGCAGCATTTGCAAAAGGCCGTCTGAACGATGAATCTTCGCCTCCTAAACCGCCTCTATACTGCCCTTATCCTGTTTCTTACCCTGTTTTTGGTTTATGCCTTTGCTTCACAAACGCGTATCCAAACCGATTTGACCGCGTTATTGCCAAGCGAGCAGCAACCCGATGCCTTACTGACGGCTGCGGATAAAGCTGCAGAAGCGCAGCTCAATTCGCAAGTCATTTTGCTTGCCGGCAGTACCGATGCCGAAACTGCTTTTCAGACGGCCGCACAAATTGCCGATGCATGGCGCAAGAGCGGCGTATTTGAACAAGTCGACAGTAGCATGACGCCGAATTTGGATAAAGTGCGGGCGGATATGCAGAAACTAGGCTTGGCCGTTTTGCCGCAAGACGAAATCCGCCTGCTGTTTGAGCAGCCGAAAGCCTATTTTCAAGCGCGCGCAGAAGCCGTGGCCAATCCTTTTGCCGCTCCCTCCCCTTTGTCTTTAGAACAAGACTGGCTGGGCTTTGGACGCTTTGTTGCCGACAAAGCCAATCCGCAAAGCCGTTTGCAGTGGGACATGGACAACGGCATGCTGTTTGCCGAAGACCAAGGCAAAACTTGGGTATTTTTACGCGGACGGCTCGCCGGCGGCGATCAATTTTCCGGCAACGACGCCCTCTTGCCGCTGATGGCGCAAAGCCGTCAAATCGCTTCGGAAAACGGCGCGGAAACCTTAAGCGCAGGCGGCGCATTGTTCGCCGCTGTATCCAAAGCAGCCGCAGAAAAAGAAAGCCGGCTGATGAGCATGGTCGGACTTGGGCTGACCTTTGCGCTGCTGTTGTGGGTCTTCCGCAGCGGCCGCGTGTTTTTGCTGTCTTTGCCGTTGGCAGCCGGCATGTTGACCGGATTGGCAGTTGCGTTATTAACCTTCGGCGAAGTGCATATCCTGACCATCGTCATCGGCACCAGCCTGGTGGGTATGTTGGTGGATTTCCCGTTGCACTGGCTTGCTCCGTCGGTATTCGGGCCGTCTGAAAAGACCGTTTGGCAGGCTGAATCAGCAATGAAACATGTCTTGCCAAGTTTTGCCGTCAGCCTGACAATTACCGTCTTGGGCTACGCGCTGCTGTGGTTCACCCCTTTGCCTGTACTGCGCCAAACCGCCGTGTTTTCAGGCTTCGCCTTATTTGGCGCGTTTGGTGCCACCGTTTTATGGCTGCCGCCGCTGTTTCGCCACTACCGTGCCAAAACCGTGCCTTTTGCCGCATTAACCGAAAAGCTCTATTCCTTGTCAGGCCGTCTGAAAAACCGCCTGCACAAACGCGGCTGGTTAATCGTGGGCGGAATTTTGCTGGCAGTCGGATTATGGCGCAGCGACTGGCGTGACGACATCCGTCAATGGGTCAATATGCCGACCGCGATGTTGGCCGAGGTACAACAAATCGGCCAGTTGAGCGGCACGGATTTTGGTGGAAAATATTTGGTGGCCGAAGCACAAAGCGAAGATGCCCTATTGAAGAAAACCGCCGAACTCGGTCGTGCCCTGCAGCCCTTAATCGCGCAAGGCAAACTGTCCGGCATCCAATCGCCCGACCAATTCATCCTGCCGACAACGGAACAGCAAAAACTGCAAAACCGCCTGCGCGAATTGACCAAATTGCCTGATAGCTGGAAACCGCTCACAGAAATCGGTATTCCTCGCAAAACCGTGCGCGATGCCCTGCTGCAAGCTGCCGATACGCAACCATTGTCGCTTTCAGACGGCCTGAATACCGATTTGGCAGAGGCTTGGCGTTCCTTGTATTTGGGCGAAGTGGAACCAGGCCATTTTGCTGCCGTCGTGCGTTTGAACGGCATGACCGATGAAGCCGCCGTACGCGCCGTGGCGCAACACGTCTCCGGCGTACATTGGGCTGACAAGCGCGCCCACTTAAACGAGCTTTTCCACCACACGCGCAATCAGGCCGCATGGTTGAAACTGGCTTCCTATGTGTTGGCATGGCTGCTCTTGTGGAAAATGTTTGGTTTCAAACGCGGCAGCAAAATCCTTGCCGTGCCGCTGGCCGCCGCCATCTGCACCGTTGCCGTACTCGGTTTGGCCGGCATTCCCGTCAGCCTGTTTGCCATGTTCGGCCTGCTTTTAGTATCCGCCATCGGCGTGGACTATGCCGTCTATGCCGCTACTGCACATCACAGCGCGCCGGCAAAATTAGGCGGTATGCTGCTTGCCGCCGCTACAACAGCCATTTCCTTTGCCCTGCTCGCCATCAGCAGCACGCCCGCCGTTGCCGCGTTCGGTATGACGGTTACCATCGGTGTGGCATTCAATATTTGGCTGGCAGGCACATTGTTGAAAAATTAGACAAAAGATGAAGGCGATTGAAGTTGAAGCGATATTTTTTTCAACTTCTATCGCCAAGTTGCAAAAGGCCGTCTGAAAAATTTCAGGCGATGGATTAAACATTATTTATCATTAAAATCAAAGGTATTTTCAAATGTCCGTAGAATTTGACGTTGCCGTTATCGGCGCAGGCCCTTCAGGTTCGGTTGCTTCCGCTTTGCTGAACAAACAAGGCTTTAAAGTTTGCGTATTGGAAAAACAACATTTCCCGCGCTTTGTCATCGGCGAAAGCCTGTTGCCGCATTGCATGGAAATGTTGGAAGAAGCCGGTTTTGCCGATGCAGTGCATGCCGAACCCAGCTTTCAATTTAAAGACGGTGCTGCGTTTTCATGGGGCAGCCGTTACACAGATTTCAACTTTACTGAAAAATTTTCAGACGGCCCCGGTACTATTTATCAAGTGCGCCGCGGCATCTTCGACAAAATCCTGATTGATGAAGCGGCAAAACAAGGCGTCGATGTCCGCTTCGGACACGGCGTAACCGCGTTTGACAACAGTGACAATGTGGCACGTTTGAGCGTTGCGACCGATACAGGCGAAAACTATGAACTGACTGCCAAATTCGTTTTGGATGCCAGCGGTTACGGTCGCGTCCTGCCCCGCCTTTTAGATTTGGAAAGTCCGTCCGAGCTGCCTCCGCGCCAAGCCCACTTCACGCATATCGACGACAACATCACCAGCCCGAAATTCGACCGCAATAAAATCCTGATCAACACGCACCCTGAACATCGCGATGTCTGGATTTGGCTGATTCCTTTCGGCGACAACCGTTGCTCCATCGGCGTTGTCGGCACGCCCGACAAACTGGCCGGCGAATCAGAAGCCGTGTTGAAAAAATTTGTGTACGAATGCCCGATGCTGGCGGAAATTTTAGATAAAGCCGTTTGGGAAAACGACTTTCCGTTCCGCTCTATCCAAGGCTATTCCGCCAACGTGAAAACCTTATACGGCAAACATTTTGCTCTTTTGGGCAACGCCGCCGAATTCCTCGACCCAGTCTTCTCCTCCGGAGTAACCATTGCCCTGCACTCTGCCAAACTGGCTGCCGATTTGTTGGGCAAGCAGCTCAAAGGCGAAGCTGCCGATTGGCAAACCGAATTTGCCGACCAACTGATGATCGGCGTGAACGCGTTCCGCACTTATGTAAACGGTTGGTACGATTTCCGCTTCCAAAATGCCATCTACGCGCCCAACCGCAGTCCTGAAATCAGCCGCATGATTTCGTCTATTTTGGCAGGCTACGCTTGGGATACGGATAATCCATTCGTGGAAAAATCCGAGCAACGCTTGTCCACACTTGCCGCATTGGTGGGCGATTTGAAGGTAGAATAAGGACGAATGTATTTCAGACGGCCTAGACTGAAAACAGAACAGGCCGTCTGAAACTTCATCCATACCATTAAATATTTTGACCGATAGATAAAACCTTATGCGATTTATCCCTTTGCTTGCTGCACTGCTGCTCTCCGCATGCGCGACCTCGCTCCCCCATCCGCAAACGCTGCCGCCGCTTTCCAAAGAAGGCCAATGGTTCAAACTTGAACAAACTAATGCGGCGGGGCAAACCGTTCAAACCAATCTCTTGGCAGTCGAGCCTCATTCAGACGGCATCCGCTTTGTCCAAACCGATGCACTGGGTGCGCCGGTATCGCGCCAATCGGTCAGCACCAAAGGCTGGAAAAATGATGGTTTTGTGATGCCCAATGCCAGTTCGCGCCGATTGTTTGCCGCCTTGTTGCCGCTTTTGGCCGCCGAACAAGCCGCCACGCTTTACCCTGAAGCCCGCCAACAAAACGCCACCCATCAAGGCTTCTGCCCTGACGGCAAAGGCGCGGTGTTCAGCTACCGCGAGCGTGATTTGTGGTGTGTCGCCCACCATTCCGAACAATTCCTTATCGGCTTCCCCGACCAAACTTTCTGGACGGTCAGCCCGATTGCAGAAGACTAATTCATGAATACTCCTGTTTATCTCAGCCGTCCGGCACTAACCAGCGCATTGGGTAGCGGCTTGCAAGTTCATGCCGATGCCTTACTCACGCCGTCTGAAAACACGCCCCTGACTTTTTCAGACCAATGGGTAAAAGGCAAAACGCATGCTTTTGGTGCAGTCAAAGAAACCCTGATGCCTCTACCCGACAGCATTCCCGAAGCGCATCGCAGCCGCAACAACCAGCTTATCCTGCACGCGCTTTCGCAAATAGACGGACTGATTCAGACGGCCATTGCCCGTTACGGCAAAGAAAGGGTCGCTGTCGTGACTGGTACGTCCACCAGTGGCGCAGATGAAAATATCCCTTTGTTCCAACACGTTGTCCAAGGTGGTGAATGGACGGATGTTCCGTTCAAACAGCTGCAACACACCATGGCTTCGCCCTCCGAATTTATCGCCCAAGTTTACGGTTTAGACGGCTTGCGCTATACCGTTTCCACCGCCTGCACTTCCGGCGCACGCGCCCTCATCAGCGCAGCCCGATTGCTTCGTGCCGGATTGTGTGATGTCGTAATTTGCGGCGGCGCGGATACGCTTTCTCCGCTGACGATTAATGGTTTTGCCTCTTTGGAAGTGCTTTCAGACAGCATCGCCAAGCCTTTTTCCTCCAACCGCAACGGCATCAATATCGGCGAAGCGGCCGCATTTTTCGTGATGACGCGCGATGCCGATTTTGACGGCGAAATGCAGTTGCTGGGCTATGGTGCAAGTAGCGATGCCTACCATATGTCTTCTCCCCGCCCCGACGGTTTGGGTGCAGCCCAATCCTTTCAGGCCGCTTTGGATAAAGCCGGTTTGAAAGCAGAAGACATCGGCTGGATCAATCTGCACGGCACCGGCACGCAACACAACGACAGCATGGAAAGCCGAGCCGTTGCCGAAGTATTTGGCAGCCACACCCTTTGCACTTCAACCAAGCCATCTACCGGTCATACTTTGGGTGCAGCCGGTGCGATCGAAGCCGCGTTTGCCTGGTTGATGGCCAACCGCCAATACAATCCGGAAGGCAAACTGCCGCCGCAACAATGGGACAACGTACCCGATTCCGAGCTGCCCAACATCGCTTTGACCGACGAAAACAGCCGCTGGCCGTCTGAAAAACGCATCGCCGCCAGCTCATCATTTGCCTTCGGCGGCAGCAATGCTGTTTTGATTATCGGATAAGTCCTTATATTTAGGCTGTCTTTTCAGACGGCCTTTTTCTTTTCCGCAACTTAAAAAACAATAACATCAAAACAACAACCAAATCCGCCGAAATATGCCATAATAGGCTTAGCACATTTCTTCTCGCGATGTGCCCGAAAAGAAAAACTTAACCTACATAGAGAATAATCCCATGACTAAATCCACCATTATCTATACCTACACCGACGAAGCTCCTGCATTGGCCACTCAATCCCTGTTGCCAATCGTGCAGGCGTTTACCCGCCATGCCGATATTGATGTCAAAACCAGCGACATTTCTCTCTCCGGTCGTATTTTGGCGGCGTTTCCCGAATACCTGACCGAAGCGCAACGCGTACCTGATGCGCTTGCCGAATTGGGCGAACTGGTGAAACAACCCGATGCAAACGTGATCAAACTGCCGAACATCAGCGCATCCGTACCTCAACTGACTGCCGCGATTAAAGAATTGCAGTCTAAAGGCTTTGCCGTTCCCGACTATCCTGCCGATCCTCAAACCGATGAAGAAAAAGCCGTGCGCGAACGTTACGACCGCATCAAAGGCAGCGCGGTAAACCCTGTCCTGCGTGAAGGCAACTCCGACCGTCGCGCGCCTAAGGCAGTGAAAAACTTTGCGAAAAAACATCCGCACAGCATGGGCGCATGGACGAAAGACTCCAAAACCCACGTTGCCACCATGCAAAGCGGCGACTTTTTCCATAACGAACAATCCGTTACCGTACCTGAAGCAACTTCCGTATCCATCGTATTCACCGACAAACAAGGCAACAAAAAAGAGCTGCGCGAGCCTGTTGCCCTGAAAGCCGGCGAAATCATCGACGCGACCGTAATGAGCAAAAAAGCCCTGCTCGCCTTCCTTGCCGAACAAGTGAAAGACGCAAAAGCTAAAGGCGTATTGTTCTCGCTGCACATGAAAGCCACCATGATGAAAGTGTCCGACCCGATTATCTTCGGACACGCCGTCAAAGTATTCTTCGCGCCTGTATTTGAAAAATTCGGTGACAAACTGGCTGCCGCAGGCGTTAATGTCAACAACGGCTTCGGCAACCTGCTTGCCAATCTGGACAAACTGGATGCGGACACCCGCGCCGCCGTTGAAGCTGAAATCGCTGCTGTTTACGCTGCCAACCCTGATTTGGCCATGGTTGATTCCGACAAAGGCATCACCAACCTGCACGTTCCTAGCGATGTCATCGTCGATGCTTCTATGCCTGCGATGATTCGTAATTCCGGCCGTATGTGGGATAAAGACGGCAAAGCGCAAGACACCAAAGCCGTGATTCCTGACAGCAGCTACGCCGGTGTTTACCAAGCAACCATCGACTTCTGCCGCGAACACGGCGCATTTGACCCGACAACCATGGGTACCGTTCCTAACGTCGGTCTGATGGCGCAAGCAGCCGAAGAATACGGTTCGCACAACAAAACTTTTGAAATCGAAGCCGACGGCCAAGTTCAAGTCATTGATGCAGCAGGTAATGTCCTGATGCAACACGACGTTGAAGCCGGCGACATCTGGCGTATGTGCCAAACCAAAGACGCTCCGGTTAAAGACTG
The DNA here is from genome assembly GCF_051956895.1 of Neisseria sp. P0021.S006. Lineage (NCBI taxonomy): Bacteria > Pseudomonadati > Pseudomonadota > Betaproteobacteria > Neisseriales > Neisseriaceae > Neisseria > Neisseria sp. P0021.S006. The sequence continues at coordinate 1,137 of NZ_JBQCWZ010000036.1, read as the reverse complement.
GGTACAACTTGCCGTCAACCGCGCCCGTCTGAGCAACACGCCAGCCGTATTCTGGCTCGACGAAAACCGTCCGCACGACAAGAGCCTGCTCGCCAAGGTTAAAGCCTATCTTGCCGAACTGGATACCGACGGCCTCGACATCCGCGTCCTCGCTCCTGAGGAAGCCGCTAAATTCAGCTTGGGCCGTCTGAAAAACGGAGAAGACACCATCTCCGTGACCGGTAACGTCCTGCGCGACTACCTGACCGACTTGTTCCCAATTTTGGAACTGGGTACCAGCGCGAAAATGCTGTCTATCGTTCCATTGATGAATGGCGGCGGTATGTTTGAAACCGGTGCAGGCGGTTCTGCACCGAAACATGTTCAACAATTCCTCGAAGAAAACCACTTGCGTTGGGACTCTTTGGGCGAATTCCTCGCACTCGCCGTATCGTTTGAACATCTGGCGCAAAAAACCGGCAACACCAAAGCCCAAGTCCTCGCCGACACTTTGGATGCAGCCACCGAAAAACTGCTTCTGAACGACAAATCGCCTAAACGCAAAGCTGGCGAACTCGACAACCGCGGCAGCCATTTCTACCTCACCCTCTACTGGGCGCAAGAATTGGCGGCGCAAGACAAAGATGCCGAACTGAAAGCCGCATTTGCGCCGTTGGCAGCCGCTTTGACTGCTGACGAAGCCAAAATCGTTGAAGAACTCTCTGCCGTACAAGGCAAAGCGGTCGACATCGGCGGCTACTACGCAGCCAATCCTGAAAAAGCCGCACAAGCGATGCGTCCAAGCGCAACCTTTAATCAGGCCTTGTCAACCTTATAATTAAAGCAATAAAAGGCCGTCTGAACTTTCAGACGGCCTCAAACCTTATGGAAACACAATGAAAAAAACCATTCTTTCTCTTACTCTCCTCATCAGCGCTCCGGCTTTATGGGCATTTTCCCCTGCCGAATTGGCACAAACCCTGCAAAAACCGCAAAACGTGCAAGGTAATTTTGTCCAACAACGCCAGCTCAAATCCCTCAGCAAACCCATGACCACCAGCGGCAGCTTTACCCTTGTCCCACAAAAAGGCCTGCTCTGGAAAATGCAAAAACCATTTGAAACCACCCTGCGCGTGCGTTCAGACGGCATCATGCAAT
>NZ_JBQCWZ010000035.1:0-23315 GCF_051956895.1 Neisseria sp. P0021.S006 | reverse complement strand
TTAACGGCAGCCAACTGTTTGCGACCAACCAAAACGTAGCCAACAACGCCGCCAATATCGCCAAAGGCATCAACTTCGGTGGTACCACCGGCAGCAACAACTACGCATTGGGTGACACCATCAATGTTAAAGGCGACAGCAACATCATCAGCGAAACCGTAGCCGGTGGCGCACAGCTGAAACTGGCCGATGTATTGAATGTCGGTCAAGCGGCTCCGGTGAAAATCGATGGCGACAAAGGTGAAGTCAGCGGCTTGAGCAATACGACTTTGGGTGGCAATGATTTTGCCCAAGGTAAACGTGCAGCGACCGAAGAGCAGCTGAATGCGGCCCAAGATCAGTTGGTGAATGTATTGGGTGGCAATGCGGCCAATAATGGCGGCAACATCAGCATGACCGATATTGGCGGTACTGGTGAGAACAATATCCACGATGCAATCAAAGCCGTTAATGCAACTGCCAATCTGCCTTTGACTTTCGGCGGCGACAGTGGCAAAGACGTTGAACGCAAACCGGGTACGAAGCTAAATATTGTTGGCGGTCAAACCGATGCAGCCAAACTTTCAGACGGCAATATCGGCGTTGTAGCGAATGGTTCTGATAAGTTGGAAGTCAAATTGGCTAAAGACTTGGCAGTTGACAGCGTGAAAGCCGGCGATACCACAGTCAATACTGACGGCGTGAAAGTTGGCGATGTCAATCTGACTAAAGCCGGTTTGAACAACGGCGGCAACAAGATTACCAATGTTGCAGCCGGTACCGATGATACTGATGCGGTGAATGTTGCTCAGTTGAACAAAGCTGCGGCTGCGGCTAAGACTGAAGTCGTTCAAGGCGATAACATTGTTGTTACTCAGGATGTCGGTGCCAATGGCCAAACCATTTACAAAGTGGCTACCGATAAAAACCTGAAAGTCGACAGCGTTACCGCAGGCGATACCGTGATGAATAATGACGGTGTGAAAGTCGGCGATGATGTTGCATTGAACAAAGACGGCTTGAAAGCAGGTGATGTGAACCTGACTAAAGCTGGCTTGAACAATGGCGGCAATAAGATTACCAACGTTGCGGCCGGTACGGATGACACCGATGCAGTCAATGTTTCCCAACTGAAACAAGCTGCGGAGGCATCTAAGACTGAAGTCGTTCAAGGTAAGAACATCGTTGTGACGGAAAAAACAGGTGACAAAGGTCAGACTGTTTATGAAGTTGCTACCGATAAAGACTTGGACGTTGACAGCGTGAAAGCCGGTGATACTACTGTCAACAATGATGGTGTGAAAGTTGGTGATGACGTTGCATTGAACAAAGACGGCTTGAAAGCAGGCAAGGTAAACCTGACTAAAGACGGCTTGGACAATGCGGGCAACAAAGTAACCAACGTAGCAGATGGCGATCTCAATGCCAACAGCAAAGATGCCGTCAACGGCAGCCAGTTGTACGCAACCAACCAAAACGTAGCCAACAACGCCGCGACGATTGCCAAAGGCATCAACTTCGGCGGTACGACCGGTAGCAACAACTATGCGTTGGGCAATACCATCAACGTTAAAGGCGACAGCAACATCATCAGCGAAACCGTAGCCGGTGGCGCTCAACTGAAGTTGGCTGACGAGATTAGCGTGAAGACAGTGAATGCCGATACCTTCAAAGCAGGCGATACTGTGATGAACAATGACGGCGTGAAAGTTGGCGATAAAGTTGCATTGAACAAAGACGGTCTGACCGCAGGCAATACCGTGGTCAACAACGATGGCGTAACCATCGCTGCACCGACTGAAAGCAATCCGAACAACCAAGTCAAATTGTCTCCTGTCGGTCTGAACAACGGCGGCCAACGCATTACCAACGTGGCTCCGGGTAAAGACGGTACAGACGCGGCAAACGTGAACCAGTTGATTGGCTTGGGCAACGAATTGCAAAACAACATCAACCAAGTAGGTAAGAAAGCCTACGCGGGTGTGGCCGGTGCGATTGCCCAAGGCTCGATTCCGCAAGTAACCCGTCCGGGTGCGACCGGTATCGGTGTCGGCAGCGGCTACTACGGTGGTCAGTCTGCCATGGCCATCGGCGTGTCTGCGATGAGCGACGGCGGCAACTGGATTGTCAAAGGCAACTTCTCGGCCAATACCGACGGTCATGTCGGTGTCGGTGCCGGTGCGCTGTATCAGTGGTAAGTTGGCAATGACAGGCAACTAGATTTGCTGCCTGAATAGGGAGGCCGTCTGAAATTTTAGGTTTCAGACGGCCTTTTTTTCTGAAAACACTTGAATTTAGGCTATCTGAAACGATATGCTTCATCTATTTACCGCATGACTCTGAAAGAGAACAAATGAGCAAAACCATCCATTATTTGAAAGACTACGCCGCGCCAGCGTACCGTATTCTGAAAACCGACCTGCATTTCGATATTTTAGAACCGCAAACCATCGTCAAATCTAGTCTGACCGTTCAACCTGAAAGAGCAGGGGAGCCATTGGTATTGGATGGTTCGGCAAAACTGCTGTCTGTGAAAGTAAACGGCCGGGTCGTAGATTATGTGTTGGAAGACGAAAAACTGACGATTGCCGGCGTGCCGTCTGAAAACTTCACGCTGGAAGTAGAAACCGAAATTTTGCCGGCTGAGAACAAATCGCTGATGGGTCTGTATGCTTCCGGTGGCAATCTGTTTACCCAATGCGAACCGGAAGGTTTCCGCAAAATTACTTTCTACATCGACCGTCCGGATGTCATGTCTAAATTTACCACCACCATCGTTGCAGACAAAAAACGCTATCCGGTGTTGCTGTCTAACGGCAATAAAATTGATGGCGGCGAGTTTTCAGACGGCCGTCACTGGGTGAAATGGGAAGACCCGTTTGCCAAACCGAGCTATCTCTTTGCTTTGGTGGCAGGCGATTTGGCGGTAACGGAAGATTATTTTACAACCATGAGCGGCCGTAAGGTCAAAATCGAGTTCTACACCACTGAGACAGACAAACCTAAAGTCGGTTTTGCCGTGGAATCGTTGAAAAATGCGATGAAATGGGACGAGATACGTTTTGGCTTGGAATACGACTTGGATATTTTCATGGTCGTTGCCGTGGGCGATTTCAATATGGGCGCAATGGAAAACAAAGGTTTGAATATTTTCAACACCAAGTTTGTGCTGGCCAACAGCCGTACCGCGACCGATACCGACTTTGAAGGCATCGAATCTGTTGTCGGCCACGAATATTTCCACAACTGGACGGGCAACCGCGTGACCTGCCGCGATTGGTTCCAATTGTCGCTGAAAGAAGGTTTGACCGTTTTCCGCGATCAAGAGTTTTCCGGCGACCGGGCCAGCCGTGTGGTACGCCGTATCGACAATGTCCGTATGCTGCGCTTGTTCCAATTCCCAGAAGATGCAGGCCCGACTGCGCATCCTGTCCGCCCGGCCAGCTATGAAGAGATGAACAACTTCTACACCATGACCGTCTATGAAAAAGGTGCGGAAGTAGTGCGCATGTATCACACCTTGCTCGGAGAAGAGGGCTTCCAAAAAGGCATGAAGTTGTATTTCCAACGCCACGACGGTCAGGCTGTGACTTGTGATGATTTCCGTGCCGCAATGGCAGACGCAAACGGTATCAATCTTGATCAGTTTGCCTTGTGGTACAGCCAAGCCGGTACGCCGGTTTTAGATGCTCAAGGCCGTCTGAAAGATGGAGCGTTTGAATTGACGATCAAACAAACTATTCCGGCTACGCCCGATATGGCGGACAAACAGCCGATGATGATTCCGGTCAAAACCGGTTTGCTGAATGAAAAAGGCGAAGCGGTTGAGTTTGAATATCAAGGTAAACGGGTGAAAGAGGCGGTTTTGGTATTGACTGAAGCCGAGCAGACTTTTGTATTGGGCGGCGTCAATGAGCCGGTTATCCCGTCTCTGCTGCGTGATTTCTCTGCGCCGATTACCTTGAACTATCCGTACAGCGAGCAAGAATTGGCCACTTTACTGGCGGCAGATGAAAATGAGTTTGCCCGTTGGGAAGCTGCTCAAACCTTGTACCATCGCGCCATTAACGCCAACCGTCAGGCATTGGCGGAAGGCCGTCCTTTGCCGGAACATAAAGCATTGATGGATGCTTTGGCTTTGGTGGTTTCCGGTGATTTTGATCCGGCATTCCGTGCCATTTTGCTGCAAATGCCGTCTGAAACCGATGTATGGGCGGAAGAAGAAAATATTGACCCTATTCAGGTTCATCAAGCGCGAGAAGCCTTGCTCAATGCTGTTGCCGTCAAGTTCCTGCCTCAATGGCGCGAGCTGAACCGTCAAGCTGCCGAGCAAGAAAACCAGGCTGATGCTGCTGTTCGTTATGAATACAGCCCGGAATTGGCCGGCTGGCGCACTTTGCGCAATGCTTGCAGGGCATTTATCCTTCGTGCTGACGCAGCGCATATCGAACACGTTGCGGAAAATTACGAGGCAATGGCGCAAAACATGACACACGAATGGGGTATCTTATCCGCAATCAACAGCAATGAAAGCGAAATTCGCGATCGTTTGTTGACGAAATTTGCCGATAAATTCGCCGATGATGCCTTAGTAATGGACAAATACTTTGCTCTGATTGCTTCAAGCCGCCGCAAAGATACTTTACAGCAAGTTCAGACGGCCTTGAGTCATCCTAAGTTCAGTATTGAAAACCCGAACAAGGCCCGTTCTTTGTTGATCAGTTTCAGCCGCAATATTCCACATTTCCATGCAGAAGATGGCAGCGGCTACCGCTTTGTAGCCGATAAAGTGATGGAAATCGACCGTTTTAATCCGCAAGTTGCTGCTCGACTGGTGCAGGCTTTCAACATCTGCAACAAATTGGAAGCCAACCGCAAAGCCGTCATGACCAAAGAATTGCAACGAATCCATGCACAAGAAGGTTTGTCCAAGGATGTGGGCGAGATTGTCGGTAAGATTTTGAATGAAAAATAAAGCCTGAGACCTTTGCAAAATTCCTTTTCCCCAACAGCCGAAACCTAAATAAAGGTTTTCGGCTGTTTTTGTTTCACATATCCACTGATTCTACTCAAATACCCCCTTAATCCTCCCCGGACACCCGATAATCAGGCATCCGGGCCGCCTTTTAGGCAGCAACAGGCGCACTTAGCCTGTTGGCGGCTTTCAATAGGTTCAAACACATCGCCTTCAGATGGCTTTGTGCACTCACTTTGAGCAGACCGAAATAGGCTGCCCGCGCATAGCGGAATTTACGGTGCAGCGTACCGAAACTTTGTTCGACCACATAACGGGTCTTCGACAAATATCGGTTGCGTTTGGTTTGCGCTTCCGACAGCGGATGTTTGCGGTGGGCTTTGCGCATAATGCCGTCCAGCAACCGATGTTCTTCCAGATGTTGCCGGTTTTCCTCACTGTCATAGCCTTTGTCGGCATAGACGGTCATATCTTTGGGCAGTTCTTCCAACAAAGGCGACAGGTGTTTGCACTCATGGGCATTGGCGGGGGTAATGTGCAGTTTCTCGATATAGCCTTCCGCATCGGTACGGGTATGTTGTTTGTAACCGAGTTTGTAGAGGCCGTTTTTCTTTGTTCAGCGGGCATCTTTATCTTTACTCGGTGTGGTTTGACCGCTGACTTGTCCTTCTTCATCGACTTCTATGGCCTGGCGCTGTTTGCTGCCGGCGGTCTGAATAATGGTGGCATCAACGACGGCGGCGGATGCTTTCTCTACTTTTAGGCCTTTTTTGGTCAATTGTCGGTTAATCAGTTCCAACAGTTCGGACGGGGTGTCGTCTTGCGCCAGCCAGTTGCGGTAGCGGCATAAGGTGCTGTAATCGGGGATGCTTAGTTCGTCAAAGCGGCAAAACAGGTTGAAATCGATGCGGGTGATGAGGCTGTGTTCGAGTTCGGGATCGGAGAGGCTGTGCCATTGTCCGAGCAGGATGGCTTTAAACATGGATAGCAGTGGATAGGCGGGACGGCCGCGGTGGTCTCGGAGGTAACGGGTTCTTTGACGATTCAGGTACTGTTCGATCGGCTGCCAATCAATCACTTGATCCAACTTCAATAGTGGGAAACGGTCGATGTGTTTGGCAATCATGGCTTGGGCGGTTTGCTGAAAGAAGGTGCTCATGAGAAATCCCCTAAATGTCTTGGTGGGAATTTAGGGGATTTTGGGGAATTTTGCAAAGGTCTCAGCCTGTCTGTTGACCTTATTGTAATCTAGCAATAAGGATAGATAGCTTAAAGGCCGTCTGAAACCGATTGGTTTCAGACGGCCTTTTTCATATGTCAATGCTTAAATTAATTTTCGTTGAGGGTAGAGAATAGAATAAAAAAAGAGCCTGCATAAAACAGGCTCTTTTTCATACTAATCCGAAGATTAGAATTTGTGACGCAGGCCAACCAAACCAGAGATGGTTTCAACTTTGTGAGGACCAGACTCAGCACCACGCAACCAGCCGGCAGAAACCAAAGCAGTAGTGCGTTTAGAGAAGTCGTAGTCAGCACCAACGATAACTTGGTCGTATTGAGTGCCTTTCAGTTTTTCGCCGTCAACTTTAGCTTTGAAGCCGTGAGCGTAAGAAACGCGAGGAGTTACGTTACCAGCGCGGTAAGCGGCAGTAGCAGCAACTTCGATAGTTTCAGCAGGACGGCTGTCCAAGCCAGCAGCAGTACCGAATACTACGTTAGAAGCGTTAGTACCGGCAGCACGCATAGCAGAAGTTACAACACCGTTAGATTGGGCTTGAGCGTAATCACCCAAAGTTTCCCAGTTTTTAGCGTATTGACCAGCTACAGATACGAACAGGTTGTTAGCATCGTAACCACCTACCAAGCGGTGTACGTGACCGTCTTTTTCAGAAACGGCGTTTTTACGGAAACCACCGGCGTATTGACCGAAGAAGCCAGAGTTTTCGTAGTTCAGGCCAGCGTAGTAAGTGTCACGGGTAGCGTCGTTGTGAGTGTATTTGTCAGAAGGGTTAGCATTGTCACGAGGAGTATATTGTACGCTTGCGCTGAAACCTGAGAATACAGGGCTGTCGTAACGTACAGAAACTGCACGTTCGTCAACACGAGTAAATACAGACATATTCAAAGCGCCGTTGCTGCTTTCCCATTGGTCAACATTGTCACTAGTATTTTTAACAGTAGAGTCCAGTTTACCAGCACGAACTTTACCGAAGCCACCTTCCAAACCGATGAAAGATTCGCGAGAAGCCCACTCTTTGTCGCCACCGGCGATAGAAGTGTTTTGTTCAACTTGCCAGATGGCATTCAGGTTGTTACCCAAGTGTTCGTGGCCTTTAAAGCCGATACGTGAGCCGAAGTCAGCGATTTCAGTAGCAGTTTTAGAGCTTTTCTCGTGACCCAGTTTAGCAGCAGTTTGTTCACCCAATTTTACTTTGGATACTTCAACACCGGCTTTAATTTGACCGTACAAAGTTACGTCAGCCATAGCTGCAACAGGCAGAGCCGCCAGAGTCAAGGCAATCAGAGATTTTTTCATTGCTGTTTTCCTTTTTTAAGTGTGAAGAAGCGAGCATTCGTTCTTCTTATTACGATATCGTTCTCTTTCAACGATTCCATGACCATAATATAAAGGTTATGGCCTAGGAAAACAAATTTTCCTCTTGTTTTGAGTGATTTTTGCAGGGAAACGTTGTTTTTTACAGACAGGGTGGAAGCATAAGGCGGTCTTTTATTTTGGTAATGTGTTTTTCTAAAAGGGAATTTCGGGATAGCTATAAAATATGGGGTATAAAATTAGGTTGTGAATATTGTTTATCGTGTTTTCAGACGGCCTTGGTAATTGGAATTTATCGTGTACTGGGTTTGCAAATATATAAAAAACCTGCCTGATTGCTCGGGCAGGTTTTATTTGATCGAAAGACAGATTAGTTTTTGTCTTGGTCAACCAGTTTGTTTTTGGCAATCCAAGGCATCATAGAACGCAGTTGAGCGCCGACTTTTTCAATTTGGTGATCAGCGGTCAGACGGCGGCGTGCTGTCATGCTGGCATAGTTGACGGCACCTTCTTGGATGAACATTTTAGCGTATTCGCCGGTTTGGATGCGTTTGAGGGCATTGCGCATGGCTTCGCGGGATTTGTCGTTGATGACTTCGACGCCGGTTACGTATTCGCCGTACTCTGCATTGTTGGAAATGGAGTAGTTCATGTTGGCGATGCCGCCTTCGTAAATCAGGTCAACAATGAGCTTCATTTCGTGCAGGCATTCGAAGTAGGCCATTTCTGGGGCGTAGCCTGCTTCAGTCAGGGTTTCGAAGCCGGTTTTGATCAATTCAACCACGCCGCCGCACAATACGGCTTGTTCGCCGAAGAGGTCGGTTTCGGTTTCTTCGCGGAAGTTGGTTTCAATCACGCCGCCTTTGGTACCGCCGTTGGCTGCGGCGTAAGACAGGGCGATGTCACGTGCTTTGCCGCTTTTATCTTGGTAAACGGCGATCAGGGAAGGTACGCCGCCGCCTTTCAGGAATTCGCTGCGTACGGTGTGGCCTGGGCCTTTAGGGGCAACCATGATAACGTCGAGGTCGGCGCGGGGTACGATTTGGTTGTAGTGTACGTTGAAGCCGTGAGCGAACGCCAATACTGCGCCTTCTTTCAAGTTAGGCTCGATTTCGTTTTTGTATACGATAGGTTGGTTTTCGTCAGGCAACAGAATCATTACAACGTCGGCTGCTTTGGTTGCTTCAGCAACAGTGCGCACGTCGTGGCCGGCTGCTTCGGCTTTTTTCCAAGAGCCGCCTTGGCGCAGACCGATTACGACATTTACGCCGGAATCTTTCAGGTTTGCTGCGTGTGCGTGACCTTGTGAACCGTAACCGATGATGGCAACGGTTTTGCCTTTGATCAGAGAGAGGTCAGCGTCTTTATCGTAATAAACTTGCATTTTATTTCCTTAGTGTAAGAGGGTTCCGGATAATCCGGGTTGAGTTAAAAGTAATAGGGGTTAAGCGGGGACTTGGTTCATCAAGACGATTTCCAGTGTTTCGGTTTTTCCTTCGATGGATTTGACGAAGTTTTGGAAATGTTCGCTGGCATTGTGTTCGTCAATAGCTGCTTGGGATTTCCAGCTTTCTACGAATACGAAACGGTTGGGTTTGCCGATTTCTTGGTGCAGGTCGTAGCTGATGTTGCCTTCTTCTGCACGGCTGGCTTTAACCAATTCTTTAAACTGGGCAGCCAGAGCCTCGGTGTATTCGGGTTTGACGGTAACTAATGCAACGATTTGGATGCTTGACATGTTTGTCTCCTACTGTTTTTCAGACGGCCTTTATAGAAAGTAAAAGGCCGTCTGAACGATACAGCGTCAAATTTTCAAAATACGCTCGCCACGACCGATGCCGGCTGCGCCTGTGCGGACGGTTTCCAAAATTTGAGCACGGCCGACTGTTTCGAGGAAAGAGTCGAGTTTTTCGGTAGAGCCTGTGATTTCGATGGTATAGCTGCGGTCTGTTACATCAATAACGCTGCCGCGGTAGATTTCGGTCAATCGCAGGAATTCATCGCGGTCTTTGCCGACGGCGCGGACTTTTACCAACATCAGTTCGCGTTCGACAAAACGGCTTTCGTTCAAGTCAACCACTTTGACAACTTCAATCAGTTTGTTGAGTTGTTTGGTGATTTGCTCGATGACGTGCTCATCGCCGTGGGTAACAATGGTCATACGGGACAAGGTTTTGTCTTCGGTTGGGGCTACGGCCAGGGAGTCGATGTTGTAATCGCGTGCGGAGAACAAACCTACCACACGGCTCATCGCACCTGATTCGTTTTCCATCAGAATAGATAAGATATGTCGCATTTCTTTCTCCTTACGCTTTTGCAATATCGCGCATATGCGGCGGCAGAACCATTTCATCCAAACCTTTGCCGTTGCCGACCATAGGCAGTACGTTTTGTTTCTTGTCTGTCAAAAAGTCGAGGAATACCAAACGGTCTTTTTGGTTTAATGCTTCCAACAAGGCGCCTTCGACGTCGGATTTCTTGTCCACACGGATGCCGATATGGCCGTAGGATTCGGCCAGTTTGACAAAGTCGGGCAATGAATCGAAATAGGTTTCCGATTCGCGGTTGCCATAATACAGCTCCTGCCATTGGCGAACCATACCCAAATAGCCATTGTTTAATGTAACGACATTGATGGGGACATTATATTGGAAGCAGGTGGACAGCTCTTGGATATTCATTTGAATAGAGCCCTCGCCTGTGATACAGAAGACGTCTTGTTCCGGAGCCGCCAGTTTGGCACCGAGGGCGTAAGGCAGGCCTACACCCATCGTACCCAGACCGCCGGAATTGAGCCATTGGCGGGGACGCTCGAATGGATAATATTGAGCGGCAAACATTTGGTGTTGGCCAACGTCGGAAGTAATAATGGCTGAGTTTTTGGTAATTTCTGCCAGTTTTTGAACAACGTATTGCGGTTTAATGATTTCGCTGTCGTTTTCAAACCACAGGCAGTTGTGCGAACGCCATTCTTCGATGGTTTTCCACCATTTGTCCAATGAGTCGGCTGAAGGCGCAGTTTCTTGTTTGCCCCACAGATGAATTATTTCGGTCAATACGTTTTTGACATCGCCGACAATCGGAATGTCCACTTTAACGCGTTTGGCAATGCTGGACGGGTCGATGTCGATATGGATGATTTTTTTGGGTTTGTCCAAGAATTTTGACGGTACGGAAACAACGCGGTCGTCAAAGCGCGCGCCGATTGCCAAAACGACGTCTGCATTTTGCATCGCCAAATTGGCCTCGTAGGTACCGTGCATGCCCAACATGCCCAAGAATTGGCGGTCGCTGGAAGGGTAAGCACCCAAACCCATTAATGTGCCGGTACAGGGTACGCCGGTCATGCGGATAAATTGGGTCATTTCCTCGGAGGCATTGCCCAATACCACGCCGCCGCCGAAGTAAACGATGGGGCGTTTGGCAGAAGCCAGCATTTGTACGGCTTTTTTAATTTGGCCGATGTGACCTTGTACAACCGGTTGGTAGGAGCGGATAAAGATGTCTTCTTGTGGATAGCTGAATTTGGCCATCGCTTGAGTAACATCTTTAGGAATATCGACGACAACGGGGCCCGGACGGCCGCTGGCGGCAATTTGGAAGGCTTTTTTAATCGTATCAGCCAGCTCGCCAATATTGGTAACCAGGAAGTTGTGTTTGACACAAGGGCGGGTAATGCCGACCGTATCCACTTCTTGGAACGCATCTGTACCGATGAGGGAATTGCCCACTTGGCCGCTGATGATGACCAGGGGGATGGAATCGCTGTACGCGGTAGCAATGCCGGTCAATGCGTTGGTTACGCCCGGGCCGGAAGTTACCAAGGCCACGCCGACTTTGCCGCTGACGCGGGCATAGGCATCTGCCGCATGTACGGCTGCCTGCTCATGGCGGGTCAGAATGTGCTTGAATTTGTTGAGTTGGAAAATGGCATCGTAGATTTCGATAACCGCACCACCGGGATAGCCGAATACGTATTCAACACCTTCGGCTTTGAGACTTTGCACGACGATTTGTGCGCCTGATAATTGCATATTGACCTCTTTTATGCGGTTTCTAACCAATAGGAACAATCCGCCTCACCACAGCACCTGTAATGCAATTCCATCAAGCAGCGATTTAGGGTACGCGCATTGAGGGAATACGGCGACAGTCAGACTGTCCAAACAATTGGAAAGGAACACAGAGTTTGTGAAAAAGAGTAGAAAAGATAACGCAAACCGACTGTTCAATCAAGATAAAATCTTTCATCTTTTAACATTTGAAACGGGAAAATAGATTGAAGGTTGATTTTAAAGAAATAAAAAAACTGTTTTATTGATCTTGATGTGGATGGATTGTTGACAGTTTGAGTAAGGAGAAGGTTTTTGCAAATGAAAAATAGCAAAAAACCTCTTGACTGAATCAAGAGGTTTTTTAAATTTGGTGCCCAGGGTCGGACTCGAACCGACACACCTTGCGGCGGGGGATTTTGAGTCCCCTGCGTCTACCAATTTCGCCACCTGGGCTAGCGAAGAAGTCGTCATTATAGCGAGTTCTCGAATCTTGTAAAGCAGTAATTGAAAAAAAATCGGATTATTTTTATATTTGTTTGATTTTTAATGAATTAAACTTTTTGTGTTTGATGGTTATCTAAATGGGAGGCAGATTTTTAAAACAAAAAAAGCAGTATTTATCTGCAAAAAGGGCTACATTTAATGTGTTAAACGCGTTAATATGAAGATGTTTTGTTTTTATATCGGCCGGGCGGTTGTTTGGCCTCACTTATTTGAAACGGTTTTGGAGAAAATTTATGCTTTCCGTCACACGAACTTTCTTACTCAGTGCTTTTGCATTGGCTGCTCTGGCTGCTTGTCAGCCTAAAGAGGAGGCCAAGGAGGCTTCTTCGACACCTGCCGCTTCTGCTGCGCCTGCTGCTTCCGGTGAGTCAGCACCCAAAGTGCAAGCGCGTGGTACCGATATGCGCAAAGAAGACATTGGCGGCGACTTTACATTGACCGATGGCGACGGCAAACCTTTCAGCCTGAGCGATTTGAAAGGCAAAGTGGTCATCCTGTCTTTCGGTTATACCCACTGTCCTGACGTATGCCCAACCGAGTTGCTGACTTACAGCGATACTTTGAAACAATTAGGCGATCAGGCTAAAGACGTGAAAGTGGTATTTGTCAGCATCGACCCTGAGCGCGATACGCCTGAAGTAATCGGCAAATACGCAAAACAGTTCAACCCTGATTTTATCGGCCTGACGGCTACCGGCGATCAAAGCCTGCCTGTCATCAAACAGCAATACCGTGTGGTATCGGCTAAAGTCAACCAAAAAGAAGACAGCGAAAACTATTTGGTTGACCACTCTTCAGGTGCATATTTGATTGATAAAAACGGCGAAGTGGCGATTTTCTCGCCTTACGGCAGCGAGCCGGAAACGATTGCAGCTGATGTGAAAACTTTATTGTAAAACCGTAGTTGGGGCCGTCTGAAATGGGTTGTGGATTTCAGACGGCCTTCTTGCTTTTGATACGGCAAAGGAAAAGAAAAATGACCGACACACTTTTAACGATTGCTTTATCCAAGGGGCGAATTTTTGAGGAAACCCTGCCGCTGTTGGCTGCTGCAGGTATTGTGCCTGCGGAAGAGCCGGAAAAATCGCGCAAGCTGATTATTGGTACGAATCATGACAATATCCGTTTGGTAATTGTACGTGCGACCGACGTGCCGACTTATGTGCAATATGGTGCGGCGGATTTCGGTATTGCCGGTAAGGACGTGCTGATCGAGCATGGCGGAGATGGCCTGTATCAACCTTTGGATTTGCACATTGCCTCATGCCGCATGATGGTTGCGGTTAAAAAAGGTTTTGATTACGCCGCTGCATCCAAACCCGGCAGCCGCTTGCGGATTGCCACCAAATATCCCGACATTGCCGCCGAACACTTTGCCGACAAGGGTGTGCATGTGGATATCATCAAACTGTACGGCTCGATGGAGCTTGCGCCTTTGGTCGGTCTGAGCGACGCGATTGTCGATTTGGTTTCCAGCGGCAATACATTGAAGGCCAATGGTTTGGAAGCTGTGGAACATGTGGCTGATATTTCCAGCCGCTTGGTGGTCAACAAGGCGGCGTTGAAAACCAAATATGCGCTGTTGAATCCGATTATTCAGGCATTTGAAAATGCCGCTAAGGCCGTCTGAAAAGTTTTTGGCAAAAGTTGTCTGCCAACCCAGTTTGAAAGCCCTGTCATGATGCAAAGCAAACCGACACTCGATACGATTCTTTCCCATCGTTCCATCCGCAGGTTTACTTTCGAACCGATTGCCGATGAAATCCTCAATACGCTGGTTCGCGCCGGACAACAGGCCTCAACTTCTAACAATCTGCAATGCGTTTCTATAATCCGTGTCTCCGACCTTGTGCTGAGGCAGGAAATACATGAAGCGGCAGGAAGTGCGCCTTATATTGTCCATTGTGCAGAATTTTTATTGTTTTGCATCGATTTTTCCAAACACAAGGCAATGTTTCCCGATGCGCAAATTGATTGGGCGGAAGTAACCCTGATTGGCGCGGTCGATGCAGGCATTATGGCGCAAAACGTATTGCTTGCCGCCGAATCACTTGGGCTGGGTGGCGTGTATATCGGTGCGCTGCGTAATAATGCACAAAAAGTATCGGACGTATTGAACCTGCCGGATTATTGCGTGCCTTTGGTGGGGCTGTGCCTCGGTTATCCTGACCAAGACCCACCGCTCAAGCCGCGCCTGCCTAAGGAAATGGTGTATGCCGAAAACGCCTGTCCGAGCCTGAATGCCGAGGCGGTTGAAGCTTATAATCAGGCAGTGGCGGATTATTATGAGTTGCGCAAGGGCAGTCCTATACCTTGGAAGGAATCGCTGGCCAAAACCTTGGGTAATCCTGTGCGGCCGCATATGTTGGCGTTTTTGCAGAAAAAAGGCTTTTTGAAAAGATAATGTTCAGACGGCCTGTGTGTGGCTGGTGCCGTCTGAAAACAATAGGAACGAAACAAGGAAGAGAGCAAACCATGAAGAAACTCGACACCCAATCCCCTGATTTTCAAGCCGAACTCAAAGCACTGCTTGCTTTTGAAACCGCGCAAAACCCTGAAATTGACCGTATTGTTGCCGACATCTGCGCCGATGTTCAAAAACGCGGCAATGCGGCGCTGATTGAATATACCAACCGCTTTGACGGCACATCCGCTCAAATCATCGATGATTTAATCCTGACGCAAGACGATTTGCAGTCTGCGTTTGAGCGTTTGCCCGAAAACATTCAGACGGCCTTGAAAACGGCTGCGAGACGGGTGGAAAGCTACCATAAACACCAAAAAATGGAGTCGTGGACTTACGAAGACGAAGACGGCACGCTTTTGGGTCAACAGATTACACCGCTTGACCGTGTCGGTATTTATGTTCCGGGCGGTAAAGCCGCTTATCCGAGTTCCGTCATCATGAACGCCATGCCTGCCCACGTTGCCGGCGTGAAAGAAATCATCATGGTCGTTCCCACTCCGAAAGGCGAGCGCAACGATATCGTGTTGGCGGCTGCTTTTGTGGCCGGTGTAACCAAAGTATTTACGGTCGGCGGCGCGCAGGCGGTTGCGGCTTTGGCTTATGGTACGGAATCTGTGCCTCAGGTCGATAAGATTACCGGCCCGGGCAATGCTTTTGTCGCTGCGGCCAAACGACGCGTGTTCGGCGTGGTCGGTATCGATATGGTGGCAGGGCCGTCTGAAATTTTGGTGATTGCCGATGGTACGACGCCTGCCGATTGGGTGGCCATGGATTTGTTCAGTCAGGCAGAACACGATGAAATTGCACAAGCGATTTTGATCGGTACTTCTCAAGCGTATTTGGACGAAGTTCAGACGGCCATGAACCGTTTGATCGAAACCATGCCGCGCCGTGCGATTATTGAAGCTTCATTGGGCAACCGCGGTGCAATGATTTTGGCTAAAGATTTGGACGAAGCCTGTGAAATCGCCAACTATATTTCTCCCGAACACTTGGAATTGTCGGTCGAAAATCCGCAAGAGTGGGCGAAAAAAATCCGCCATGCCGGCGCTATTTTCATGGGACGCTATACCAGTGAAAGCCTTGGCGACTATTGCGCAGGCCCCAACCACGTTTTGCCGACCAGCCGCACGGCGCGTTTCTCTTCTCCTTTGGGAACATATGATTTCCAAAAACGCTCCAGTCTGATTCAGGTTTCAGAACAAGGTGCGCAGAAGTTGGGCAAAACCGCCAGCGTGTTGGCGCATGGCGAAAGCTTGACCGCGCACGCCAGAGCGGCTGAGTTCCGTTTGAAAGACTGAGTGAAACGTTGGTTAAAGTCGTAAGAAATCAAAAAAAGGGCATCTTAACAGATGCCCTTTTTATTGTGATGAAGGTTTGGTCGATAAGGCATCAGGCCGTCTGAAAACAGGGTTAACGGTTTTTCAGCCAGTCATTACGCATTTGTGCGGCTTCTTCAAAATAGCGGTAAAGCTCGGTTTTGTTGCCTTCTGAAAGGAGTTGTTCCAATTTGGATAATTGTTCTTTCAAGTCGCCGGTCAGTTTGAGCAGGGCAGGGCGGTTGGCCATGCAGATGTCTGTCCAAACGGCAGGGTGGCTGGAAGCAATGCGGGTAAAGTCGCGAAAGCCGGTGGCGGCATAGGGGAGGTAGTCTTTGCCGTGCGGATGGTCGAACAAAGCGTGGACATAGGCAAAGGCGGTCAAGTGCGGCAAGTGGGAAACAGCGGCAAAAATATTGTCGTGTTCTTCGGCGCTCATGGTGAAAATCTGCGAACCAACCGCCTGCCACAGGCTTTTCAACCGTCTTAGGCCGTCTGAAGCCTCGTGGCCGTGCAAGGTAATAATCAGGCGGCTGTTTTGAAACAAACCGCAACGCGCGGATTTTGCGCCGCTTTGATCCGAACCGGCAATCGGGTGGGCGGCAAAACATTGCGGCAGGCGCTCGGACAAGTGGGTGCGGAAGGCATTTAGTGCCGATTGTTTGGTGCTGCCGACATCGGAAACGCAGGCCGTTTCTTTTAAGAAAGGCTTGATGTCGCGGCATACGTCAGGCAGGACGGAGACTGGTGTGGCAATCAAAACCAAATCGGCATTGCCGATGCTTTCGGCGCAAATATTCGGATAGGCATGGTCGATGATGCCGCATTCGAGTGCGTAATTTAGGTTGTCGGCATTGGTGTCGATGCCGGTAACGGTTTGCACCAGTCCCAAGCGTTTGAGGTCGAGCATGAACGAACCGCCGATTAAACCGACGCCGATAAGGGTGATATGGGGAAAAAAGGCGGAAGTGTTCATGGTTTGAATCCGGTTTAAGTGGAAAAGCTTATTTTAATCCGTTATGGAGGCCGTCTGAAAGTTGTCATCAAGGTTTCAGACGGCCTTTTTTATGGTCGAATTTTCATGATTTAGGCATAGAAAACTCCGTTTAGTAGGAGCATGTAACCGATTATCAGATTTTCATACACTAAAATAATCATCTGAATTAGTATAACGTCTTAAAGTAAGTAATTGGTATCTTAAAGTAAATTATTACATCATATTTTATTTTGATTGATATCGAATAAAATAATTCACTCAGAAAGAAGGAATTTATGAGTTTTTCACAAACCGAATTAGTCAACGCAATGCGTTTGCTTTCTACCCGTCTGCCGCAGTTTCCGGAGCAGCAAAACCAAGTATCCCGCATGTTGCGCATTGTAACCGAACGTTTGAGTAGCCATTTGAACGAAAACCTGAAAGCGTTCGGCATCAATGAAAACCTGTGGTTTTCCCTGATGGCGGTTTACGTCAGCCCAAACAGCGAAATCCTGCCTTCGCGCTTGAGCGACTTGATGGACTTGACGCGCACCAGTGCAACACGCCTGTCGGACGACATGGTTGAGCGCGGCTGGGTAGAGCGTTATATCAATCAGAAAGACCGCCGTCAGATTGTGCTAAAATTGACCCCTTCGGGTGAGACCTTCATCCACGAAGTATGGCCGCAAATTGCCCGTCAGAGCGGCCAGGCGTGGGAAGATTTCACGAAAGAGGATTATGATACGCTGCAACACCTGTTGGGTAAACTGTTGAACCGTTTGGGCAATTGACAACAGACGGCCTGATGGTCTGCGGCAGGCACACATAAACGGAGTCTGTATGAAATTAGGTTTGGTCAAATCAAGCGTATGCGTTGCCGCTGTTTCGTTGTTGGCGGCGTGTGCGCCGTTCGGCAAACAGTCGCCTTTGGATGAGACAACAGCCTATCCGCTGCCGCAAGGCCAATCTGCCGCTACTGCCCAAGACGGCTGGTGGATGAAGCTGAAAGATAAAAAATTAAACAATTTGATTGCTTCCGCCATTCAGACGTCTACCAATCTGCGTGTCGTCAAGGCAAGGTTTGAGCAGGCTCAGGCGCAGCTGGGCGTTGTAGGAGCCGCAAACAAACCGCAAGTCGGCTTGGGTGTAACCGGTATCGGTACCTATGTTTCACCCAAACCTCAAGCCGGTATGGTCGATACTGACCATACATTGGTTTTGGCGCACGCAGCCTTACAAGGCAGTTTGGTTTTCGACTTTTGGGGTAAAAACCGAGAGCAGATTCAAGCTGTTTTAGGAAAAAGCAGGGCTGCGGTGTATGAAGCTCATCATATCCGCACCGAGTTGGCTCACGCCGTTGCCGCCCAATATTTTGCGTGGCAGATGGCGACAGAACAATTGGCTTTGTTGGATACGCGTATAGAGCTGGCGGATAAAGCATTGAAACTGATGCAACAACGCGTTAAAGCGCAGCTGGCTCCTGCCGATGCCTTGCACGCTCTGGAAATGGCGCAACAGCAATTACAGCTTGAAAAATCGGCATGGACTCAGAAAAATGAGAAAATCCGCAACAGTCTGGCTGTATTGACCGGCCGTGTACCGGGTGTATTAAATGGACAGATTCCGGAAAAAATGGCGGCTGTGCCGTCATCGCCGGTTAGCCGTATTGAGGCGGATTTGCTGGCGGCCCGCCCCGATATCGCGGCGCAAAAAGCCTTGCTTGAGGAGAAATGGCATATCGTCAAATCGACCGAAGCAGAGTTTTACCCGAATATCGAATTAAAAGTTTTGGCAGGGATGACGCACATTGATGCGTTCAATCTGATTCGCGGACGGACATCCGGTATGTTGGGCATTGTTCCGGCTTTGAATCTGCCATTGTTTACTTCCGGCGCGCTGCAGTCCAAATTGGCGGGCAAACGCGCCCAATATAACGAGCAGGTTGCCGTGTATGACCAAACCGTTTTGAACGCCATGCGTTCGGCGGCAGATGCTGTAGTCGACTATCAAAGCCTGAAAAGCCGACAAGATACTTGGAATAAGATGGTCAATATTGCCGATAAATCTGTGCAAAATGCGAAAGGACGTGTTCGTGCAGGTTTGGATAACGGCTTGACCGCTTTGCAAAAACAAGACGAAGCTGCGCGTACAAAAATGTCGGCGGTTCAATACCATGCAGAATATCTGACAGCTTGGAGTAACCTCAATGCCCAGTTGGGTGGAGGCTTTAAATTAAATAAGAAATAAACGTTTTATTAAAACGTAGGCCGTCTGAAAGTGATTTCAGACGGCCTTTTGCTTACCTTATTTACATTTGCTACCGGAAGAAATTATTGTAATGAATAGAGTGTAACTATAAAATATGACCCTTTAGCGCGTTAAACGCTCGTATTGGGGCTGATGGTATAAGTCAGCTACCCAGCAAGACAATAATATCGTTATCACATGTGCAGAATTAAAGTTAGGACTTATGGATACTCAATCGGAAAAAAATAATGTCCAAAAAGAACCGGAAGTAGTCGCTTCCGGCGCTAAAACGCATCGCAAACGCAATTTGGTTATCGTTACACTCCTATTCCTTATTGCGGCAGCAGGAGTCGCTTTGGCGTATTTCCTGTTTTGGCAGCATGAAGAAGAAACGGAAGATGCTTATGTGGCCGGTCATTTGGTGATGATTACGCCGCAGGTGAACGGCACGGTGCGCAAAGTCATGTATGACGATACGGATGTCGTGAAAAAAGGCGATGTGTTGGTGGCTTTGGACGATAGCGATTTTCAGCTGGCATACGATCGCGCACAAAATGAATTGATTCAGGCCATCCGTCAAAACAAACAGCAAACTGCGGTCAATTCAAAAGCCAAAGCGCAAGTGTTGTTGCGCAAAGCCGATTTGGCCCGTGCGCAAGCCGATTTGCGCCGCCGCGAATCTTTGGCGGGTACGGAAGCGGTTTCCGGAGAAGAACTCAGCCATGCCCGTGCCGCTGTGGTTCAGGCTCAGGCTGCATTGAAAGCGGTTGAGGCGGAAGAAGTTTCCGCTCAGGCAGCGTTGGGCAGCAATATTCCTCTGCGCCAACAACCGGCAGTTCAGACGGCCATCAGCCACATCAAAGACGCTTGGCTGAATTTGCAACGTACGCAAATCCGTTCGCCGATTAGCGGCCAAATTGCCAAACGTAATGTCCAAGTCGGCCAACGTATCGTACAAGGTACGCCGATGATGGCTGTTGTGCCTCTGTCTGAATTGTGGGTGGATGCCAACTTTAAAGAATCGCAACTGCGCAAAATGAAAATCGGCCAGCCTGTTGAAATGACAGCCGATTTGTACGGCAGCAAAGTGGTTTACCATGGCAAGGTAATGGGCTTGTCAGCCGGTACGGGCAGCGCGTTCTCATTACTGCCGGCACAAAACGCAACGGGCAACTGGATTAAAGTTGTGCAACGTGTGCCGGTGCGTATCAGTTTGGATGCCAAAGAATTGCAACAAAATCCGCTCCGTGTTGGTTTGTCGATGACTGTTAAAGTCGATATTGCCGAGAAGGGCAGCGGTAAAGCCATGACTGCCGAAGCGGAACAAAATACTGCCTTGCCGGAAACGGAAAGTGTGGATTGGAAAGCCGCCGATGCTTTAGTCGATAAAATCTTCGAGCAATACGCAAAATAATCTTTTCAGACGGCCTGAGTCTTTTATTGAAGGCTCAGGCCGTCTGAAATATTGATTCTCTTCAATCGACCGCTTTGGCGGTTGTCTTATAGTTTAAAAATATGAATTATCCGCCGTTACAAGGGTTTAAGCTGGTGTTGGCAACTTTGGCGCTCAGCTTGGCCGTATTTATGGAAGTCTTGGACAGCACCATCGCCAACGTCGCTGTGCCTGTTATTGCAGGGGATTTAGGTGCGGCTACCACGCAGGGGACTTGGGTGATTACCTCATTTGCCGTAGCCAATGCCATTTCCGTTCCCTTGACAGGTTTTTTGGCCAAGCGGTTTGGCGAGGTCAAAATCTTTATCGCCGCTGTGATCGGGTTTGTCGTAACGTCATGGCTGTGCGGTATGGCACATAATCTTCAAGCCTTGGTTTTTTTCCGTGTATTGCAAGGTTTCATTGCCGGGCCATTGATTCCCTTGTCCCAAAGCCTGTTGATGGCTTCTTATCCGCCTGAAAAACGAACATTGGCACTGGCCTTATGGGCAATGACCGTCGTTGTTGCTCCTGTATTGGGACCGATTCTAGGCGGTTGGATTTCGGACAACTGGCATTGGGGATGGATTTTCTTTATCAATATCCCAATCGGGATTTTATCCGCCTCCATTGCTTGGAAACAGCTTAGACACAGGGAAACCGAAATCGTCAGGGCGCCAATCGATTATGTCGGGCTGGTGTTGATGATTGTCGGTGTCGGCGCATTGCAAATGATGCTTGATAGGGGCAAGGAATTGGACTGGTTTGCCTCAGGAGAGATTATCGTTTTGGGCGTTACCGCTTTGGTGTTCCTGACATATTTTATTGTTTGGGAGCTGGGCGAGAAATACCCGATTGTCGATTTGTCATTGTTTAAAAATAGAAACTTTACGATAGGTGTTGTTGCGACATCCTTGGGCTTCATGGTTTATATGGGTACATTGACCCTGTTGCCTTTAGTGTTGCAATCAAATCTTGGCTATACCGCTACTTGGGCAGGTTTGGCTGCTGCACCGGTGGGCTTCCTGCCGATTATTTTATCGCCGATTATCGGTAAGTTTGGTAATCGCGTCGATATGCGTCTGTTTGTCAGTGCCAGCTTCTTGGTGTTTGCCTACACATTCCATTGGCGAACCGATTTCTATGCCGGAATGGATATGAGCAACGTTGTTTGGCCGCAGTTTTGGCAGGGTTTAGGCGTAGCCATGTTCTTCCTGCCTTTGACCAGTATTACCTTGTCGCATATGAAGGGCAACCAAATTGCCTCGGCCAGTAGCTTGTCTAATTTCTTGCGTGTCTTTATGGGTGGTGTCGGAGTATCTGTTGTCAGCACCATGTGGGAACGACGCGAAGCTCTACACCATACTCAACTGACCGAACATGTTAACTTGTTGTCCTCAATCAGTAACCAATCTATTCAAGGCATGATGGCCAATGGCCTGAGCAAAGAGCAAGCCCTGGCTGCGATAAATAGTACTATTTCCCAACAAGGCTTTATTATTGGTTCAAATGAAATCTTCTTGGCAGGCAGTATCATATTCATCAGTATGATCCCCATTATTTGGTTGGCAAGACCTCCGTTTAGCGGTTCCGGCGGGGGAGGGCATTAGATAAAAGGCCGTCTGAATTTCAGACGGCCTTTTATCTATATATTATTTAAGACTCAATAGTAGATCCCTAAATGCATTTGGATCTTTAATAAACGTCATTTCTCCTGATTGAGGGAAATGGAAATCAAGCAGGCGCGATACCCAGAAACGAATACATCCGGCTCTTTGTGCAGTAGGGAAATATGCACGTTCTTCATCAGATAATGGACGTACACTTTCATAGCCATGGAGAAAAGCATCATAAAGGACAGGGTCTAATTTGTTATCAGCTGTTCGTGCCCAATCGTTAACCGCAATTGCCAGGTCGTACATGAAATTACCGTTGCACGCATAATAGAAATCGATAAAACCGGAAACTTCATCTCCGTTAAGCAATACATTATCCTTAAATAAATCGGCATGGATAATACCGGAAGGTAAGTGCTCTCCTAGATTTTTATCTAAAGCAGTAATTTCAGATTGAAGCAGTTTGGCATCTTCGCTATCTAAAACCGGGAGCAACTGGGTGCAGGCATCATGCCACCAGCCATCATAACGGGGATTTTTCATTTTTAAAGGAAAATCTTGGCCGGCTAAATGCATTTTGGCCAACATCGCACCAGTGTGGAAACATTGTGCCTCAGTCGGCCAGCCGGTATCGGAGCCATTCAAACAAGTTACCAAGCAAGCAGGTTTTCCGGCTAACATAGAATGCAGTCCGCCATCTTTACGAGCAATCGGAGCGGCGCAGGCAACGCCATTTTGGCTCAAGTGTTGGTTTAGCTCTAAAAAGAAAGGTAGTTCCTCTGATTTTAAAACCTCAAAAACAGTCAACACATAACGACCGGTTGAGGTAGTCAGAAAATAATTACTGTTAGTAATTCCTTGAGCAATCCCCTGCAAAGAGACAAAATCTCCCAAATCATATTGCAGCAAGAAATCGCGCATTTGAGCGTCGGAAACACTGGTATAGACAGACATAGCAAACTCGAAGCTGATATAAAGGATCAAAGAAACATCATACCAAAAAACAAGCGGCAACAATATAAATTAAAGCGAAGGTCAAATTCAAAAGGCCGTCTGAGACCAAAATTTCAGACGGCCTTTAGTTTGTATTTTTTTGTATGTATGGATAGTGTGGGAGTTTGATAGTATTTTTTTAGAAATAAAAACCCTGTTAAAACAGGGAAGTGATTAAATTTCAGAAAATAATTTTGT
>NZ_JBQCWZ010000034.1:0-24363 GCF_051956895.1 Neisseria sp. P0021.S006 | reverse complement strand
CAGGGAGGCGGAGCCGAGGGTGCTGCGCTTGAACGAGTCGCTGACGGCGGTGGTGTGCGGGAAGATGAAGGGGAAGGGCAGCTGTACGGACGGTGAGGAGATATTTAGGGGCAATGATGCGGAGTGTAAGCCTTTTACGGGGTGACAATAGGGTGGAAAGGAGATAAGAAAGTAAAAAGGACGTGCACAGGCACGTCTTTGGGGGAGGCTGATCTCAACCTCGAGTACTGCATTATTGTCTTAACCCGTTTTATTATTTTGACGAACTGAATATTTCAAATCCAGTACCTTATGCTGACACTGCAACCAGCCGGCGGAAGGTAATGCCCTGGTCAGAACTATTAGGAATTAACTGTAAATTGAGCGGGAAAGTTTAAAAGTAGAGAAAGCGGTAGTTTAAGTTATTGATGCAACATTATTCAGACGGCCCGAGCGGTCATGGGTAAGGATAATAAAAGATAAAGGCTGTAGACAAATTACACCAAGCAAAGATAGCATTGTCTGCAGGGTAAAAGGCTGGTTGATACAGCAAACATATATCTGTATCTATTTTGAAAGGCTATATTGAGAAACTGCACATCACTCCTTCAATATCGACGAGATAAGGTATGGCAGAAGGTTCGATCAAAGGCTACGGCAGCAAAACAGATGGCACCTAGAAAAACATCAGCTACAGACCTGCATTATCGCAAAGCCCTTTGCAACAACTCATCGACGGAAACGCAAATCAAACACAACCGAATATTTGTCGAAAAACCCGTTATGTGGTTGAACAAAGCTTTGTTACGTTTCACTGTAAATCAGGGTGTGAACCTAATTTGCTTTAGGCAACATGGGTGTGCAACGCTATTCGAAAGCGATATGTTTGAATCGTTGAAGTGGTTAACAGCTTACTTGCGCTTGTTTGCTCCTACAAGATGCGAGCATTGGGAAGATAAAAGGGAGCTGTCAAGTCCCTGTGTTTGATTTTTGGCTGTTGGGGATGAAGGATTTTTTGCAAAGGTCTCAGACCGTCTGAAAACTTGATAGAAGCAGTCGTCTGTTAAATATGCGATAATGCGGGAGATTTCATGGGTGTGGTAGAAACATGGTTGTGATTGTCCGACGGGGATGATGTCGGGCAACGATGGAATCGGTTTGCTTGAAACGCCCGCCTGTTGCGGGCTTTTTTATGGGAAGGAATGGTCATGCCTAATCCGCTTTATCGGCAACATATTATTTCAATTTCAGATTTGACGACGGAGCAGCTCGAATTGCTGCTTCAGACGGCCTTGAAGTTGAAAAAGCAGCCTCGCGAAGATTTGCTTGAAGGTAAATTGATTGGTTCGTGCTTTTTTGAACCCTCTACCCGTACGCGTTTGTCTTTTGAAACGGCGGTACAGCGTTTGGGTGGGAAAGTTATCGGTTTTTCCGATGGCGCGAATACCAGCGCGAAAAAGGGTGAAACGCTTGCAGATACTGCGAGGATTATTTCCAGTTATACGGATGCGATTATTCAGCGACACCCGAAAGACGGTGCGGCCCGTGTGGCGGCCGAGTTTTCGAGCGTGCCCGTGATTAATGCCGGCGATGGTACCAACCAACATCCAAGCCAGACGCTTTTGGATCTGGTAACGATTTATGAAACACAAGGTAGTTTGAGCAATTTGAAGATTGCGATGGCCGGTGATTTGAAATATGGCCGTACGGTACACTCATTATGTCAAGCATTGAAGCGTTGGGGTTGTGAGTTTGCATTTGTTTCTCCTCCCAGCTTGGCGATGCCGGACTATATCACTGAAGAGCTGGAGGAGGCCAGTTGCCCTTATCAAGTCCTGTCCAGCTTGGAAGAAGCGGTCGAATGGGCGGATATTTTGTACATGACCCGCGTTCAGCGCGAACGTTTTGATGAGCAGGAATTTGCCAAAATTCAGGGTAAATTCAATCTTGATGCGCCGATGTTGGCAAACGCCAAACCCAATTTGCGCGTCTTGCATCCTTTACCGAGGGTAGATGAAATTCATCCGAATGTGGATAAAACACCTCATGCCTATTATTTTGAACAGGCAACCAATGGAGTGTATGCACGGATGGCGATTTTGTCTTTGGTATTGAACGAAGAAGTTTAAGGAGCGAAAGATGGAAAACTCAAAACTCAGCGTTGAAGCAATCGAACAAGGTACGGTGATTGACCATATTCCTGCTGGTAAAGGCTTGGCCATTTTAAGACAGTTTAAGCTGCTGCATTATGGCAGCGCGGTTACGGTTGGTTTTAATTTGCCCAGTAAAACGCAGGGAAGCAAAGACATTATCAAAATCAGCGGTGTGTGGTTGGATGCCAATGCGGCCAACCGTTTAGCTTTATTTGCCCCTGAAGCAGTGGTCAACAAAATCGATCGGTTTAAGGTGGTTGAGAAACAGCATTTGTCATTGCCGGACGAGATTTCGGAAGTGTTCCGTTGCCCGAATACTAATTGTGCCAGTCATGGCGAGCCGGTCATCAGTCGCTTTTATGTCCGTTCACATAATGGTCAGACGCGTTTGAAATGCCATTATTGCGAAAAAACCTTCTCGCGTGATTCGGTTGCCGAAGCCTGATAAAAATCTCAGGCCGTCTGAAAATACGGCTATACGGTTTGAGTTGTCTGCTTGATACATTAGTTTCATAAAAAGCAAGATATTAAGCAAATTGCGTTAAAATTACGTTAAAATAATGCCTTCCGGGTTGATGACATTATTCGCCCGAAAGGCATTATTTTTTAATAACATGATACGAAATGTAGGAAAACTCATGCACTCATCCATACAAAGCCGGTTTGCCCCAATTTTATACGTCTTGATTTTCTTTGCCGGATTTTTAGCCGCACAAGTTTGGTTTAATCAGCAAGCCTATTTGACCAATCTTCCCCTTTTGGTTACAGCCATTTCTGCCGTTGCATTTGTTTGGTTGATTTGGGCCGTCGTATCTGCGCGATCCAAAGCTAAAAGCAAGATGTTGCACCGTGAGCAGCTGATTCAAAAAGAGAGCATTCATCCTGTTTTGCATGCGACGTTGCAACGTTCTGATGGACAAACGGATTTATTGGTTTTGGTTGTCCGCAATAGCGGTAAGGGCTTGGCGAAGAATGTGCGTTTTGAGGCTGAGGCTTTGCCGGATCACTTGCCGAGCAAGCTGGTTGCCGATGCAGTTATGCGCTTGGAGATGTTTTCCGGCGGCGTGGATATGCTGGCATCGGGAGAATTGTATGGCGGCGTGTTTGCAAGCATGTTGGCGCTGGCTGCCGAATTGCCGGACCAAACATTCGGCGGAGTATTGAAACTGAAAGCCACTTATGAAAATGCCTTTGGCGATCAATGCACTTCAGAAAGCGTTTTGGATTTGAGCATATTGAATTTCAATTTGTCAGAAATTAAATCCAATGGCGAGCAAAAGCCCCGCAAGAAATTGTTGTATTGATATTCAAAATATGCAGGCCGTCTGAAACCGAAATACTTGTTTTCAGACGGCCTGTTGTTATTTTTCAAATGATTTTTGAAGAAAAAGAGGCGTATCGGGTATAATAATCAAAGAATTCGAAACGGATTGTCAGGCTCGGCAAGCCGTCTCATCATTGTCGTATTTCAAAACCTTACTGATATTTTTTCAATAATCTGTTGCTATGTATCGGAACTTTTTCTGATGTTGGCACTGGCGAAATATTCCTTCAGCCATTTACTCTCAGGAAGCTGCTTATGTTAGTGTGTAATCCTTATGAAGTTGTGATCCATGGTACGACCAGCAAAGGCAAGATTTTCCGACCAAGCGACTGGGCGGAGCGCCTGTGCGGTATTTTGTCCTCCTTTACTAAAGACAACCGCCTTTCCTATTCGAATTGGGTGCGCCCGATTTTGGTGGACAATGTCCGTTGTGTAGCGGTCGATAAAAAGTTGGAAGAAGACAATCCGCAAATGTTCCGTTTCTTGATGGACTTTGCAGCGGATAATGATTTGCGCGTGATTGACTGCAAAGCCTTGCTCAAAGAGCAAGAGAGCAAACAGCAGGGCGAAGTGCCGGTCGAGCGCGTTTTGTTGGCGCAGGCGATTGAAGAAAAACATGCAGCCGAGCGTGCGGAAGCGGCCAATGCTCAGCCTGAGCCTCAAGCTGCCGCGCCTGTGGTTGGCGTATTGCGTGAAATTCCGCCGGAAGAAACCGCAACCGCTTTTGCGGCATTGAGCATTTTGCGTTCTTCTTTGACCGATATTCACCGTTTCGTCGAACAAATCAACGAGCATCAGCGCAAAACCGGTTACCGCCTGTTGGGTATTTTTGAAGAAGGTAAACAAAATGCCGTGGCCGTATGCGGTTTCCATACTGCACATAACTTGGCCAGTGGTTACCATATCCATATTGATGATCTCGTAACCATGCCGCAATGCCGCCAAAAAGGCTATGCTTCACGCTTGTTGGAAGAAGTACGCAAAATCGGTGCGGAAACCGGCGCGACCAAAATCCATCTGAATGTCCATGTTAACCATGACCGTGCAGGTGCGCATCGTCTCTACTTCAAAAACGGATTTGAAATTTGCGCTTACCATTTCCGTTGCGATCCGAAATAATTTTTGTGGAAAGAGAGAAATCAATGTTGAAGATTTTGACCGCGGCTGTTTTGACACTGAGCTTGGCGGCCTGCGCATCAGGCAGCGGAGGCAGCTCGCAAATGTATGGTGAGATTAAGGCCAGTGTAGAAACCAGCCATCAACGTTGAGATATACAATGACAAGGCCGTCTGAAATAGGTTTTCCTGTTTCAGACGGCCTTTTTGCAACTTGATTAGAGTGTCGTGGAGGTGTCGTCAGCGGCAACAGTCCGATGCAGGCGATACCAATTGTACAGGCGCAGGATGCACAAGAAAGCGATGATGGGCATGCAGGCTGCGGTAACCAGATAACGCGGGTTGCTGAAGTTTAAAACGTTGTGCCCGGAAAGCAGCGACAAAGCGGCATGCAACCATTCCCACAAAGACGAAATGCTGAATGCCAAAACAGCCAACAGGCCGAGGGTTCGGAAAATACCGATGGGCAGGATTTGTTGGCGTAATACGGCGCGGTTGAGTTGGAACAAAACAATCAAACCGAAGCCGATGATACAGACCATGCCGCCGTTGGCGACGATTTGTAGGCTGTTGAAGGCAATGTCGGGCGTAACGGAAATTGTACCGGACTGGTTGGCGGCGGTTTGTTGCAAATTTAAGCCTTGCATGACATTAAGTACGAAACCGTAGATCAGGTCGGCCAAAACGATACCGATGGGTAGCGGAGTCAAAAAACGTTTCATGGATCAGTTGGGTATTCTATTAGTATGAGGGAGGCCGTCTGAAAATTAAAAATGACGACGTGAGAGTGTATTGTATCCGATAGAAAAGTAGGTTAATGCAAAAATAAATTTAGTTTAAGTCAGAAAATGATGTAATTTTACGCCAACATTATTGCATTAAGAGTACAATCTTCTTCATTATCAAACGTGAAATCAACAGGAAAGGACGTTTACATGAGCCAATTGCAACGTGATTTAACCCGTATCAGCCACAATACCAAAATTGTTGCCACACTGGGTCCGGGCAGCAACAATGTACAATTGTTGGAAGACATGATCCGTGTCGGCGGCCTTAATGTCGTCCGTTTCAATTTCAGCCACGGTACGCCGGAGTTTCATGAAGAAAATGCCCGTATCGTACGCGAAGCCGCGAAACGTGCGGGTCAGGAAATCGCCATTCTTGCCGACTTGCAAGGGCCTAAAATCCGTGTCGGTAAAATTGCCGGCGGCAGCATCGAGCTGAATAAAGATGAAACTTTGATTTTGGATGCCGCACTTGAAGGCGAAGGTACACGCGAAGCGGTGGGTTTGGACTACCGTGATTTGCCGAATGACGTCGCTGCCGGCGATGTTTTGTGGCTGGACGACGGCCTGTTGACTTTGACCGTTGAGGCGGTTGAAGGAAGTAAGATTATTACAAGGGTAGAAAACAGCCATGTGCTGAAAAGTAACAAAGGTATCAATAAACGCGGCGGTGGCCTGTCTGCCGGTGCGTTGACCGAAAAAGACTTCCGCGACCTGAAAACGGCGATTGCCATTGGTTGCGACTACTTGGCCATCAGCTTTGTGAAATCTGCCGAAGATTTGCACATCGCACGCGCCAAAGTCGAAGAAGAAATGAAAGGCAGTACAGCCGTACGTCCCGGTTTGGTTTCCAAAATCGAGCGCGTAGAAGCCATTGAAAATCTGGACGAAATCATCCTTGCCAGCGACGGTATTATGGTTGCCCGCGGCGACTTGGCAGTGGAAGTCGGCCATGCCGCCGTACCTGCCCTACAAAAACGCATGATCCGCCGCGCCCGTGAGTTGCGCCGCTTCAGCATTACCGCAACTCAAATGATGGAATCCATGATTACCAACCCTGTACCAACCCGCGCGGAAGTCAGCGACGTGGCCAACGCGGTATTGGACGGTACCGATGCGGTGATGTGTTCCGCCGAAACCGCCGTCGGTGCGTATCCGTTTGAAACCGTCAGCCAAATGGCGATTATTTGTGCGGCTGCGGAAAAAGAACAAGATTCGCTCAACGGCGTTGCCGAACAGGTCGAGTATCCCGAAGCCGTCAGCACCAACTTGGCGATTGCTGGCGGTGCGGTCAGCGTGGCGCGAGCAGTTCACGCCAAAGCCATCGTTGCCCTGACTGAAAGCGGTTCGACCGCCTTCGAAGTCAGCCGCCACAACATCACCCTGCCGATTTTTGCCCTGACGCCGAGTGTTTCAGCGCAACGCCGCATGGCGATGTACCGCGGCGTGCGTCCGTTGATTTTGGCAACCAGTACCGATCACGATACCGCGCTGAACGAAGTGGAAGCCATGCTGGTAGAACACAAAATCCTCCAAAGCGGCGACCAATACATCATCACCAGCGGTTCGCAAATGCGCGAATCCGGTTCGACCAATACGCTGGAAGTGTTGCAGGTTAAATAATTGCAGTGATCCGATAATTGGAAAAGCAGGCTGTTTTAGCCTGCTTTTTTGTGTAAAAAAAGAAAAGATTAGGCAAAAATAATGATGTAGTATAGAATTGAGTGCCTATACTAAATCAATAAAGGACGTTTCAGACGGCCTTTTTCTTTGTACGCCACTTTCACGGTAAACCAAAATGATTCATTTCAACCTGAAAAAAACAGCGTTTATTTTAAGCGCAGCACTGTTATCTACCGCCGTCCAAGCCTCCGGCTACCATTTCGGCACACAATCCGTTAACGCACAAGGCACGGCCAACGCCGCCGCCGCCGAAGCCGCCGATGCCTCAACTATTTTCTACAACCCGGCCGGTTTGAGCAAAATCGACAGCAGCCAAATTTCCGTCAACGCCAATATCGTTTTCCCAAGCATTCATTATGAGGCAGAATCTGCGAAACACTTCCGCACGGGTGCCGATGTCAGCGGCTCGACCAGCGGCAAAATTACCGAAACCACCGTTGCTCCGCACGTTTATAGCGCGTACAAAGCCAGCGACGATGTGACTTTGGGTTTGGGCGTGTACGTTCCTTTCGGTTCGGCAACCGAATACGAAAAAGATTCCGTCTTGCGCCACAACATCAACAAACTGGGTTTGACCACCATAGCCATCGAGCCGGTAGTTGCGTGGAAACTGAATGAGCAGCACGCCGTCGGTGCCGGTTTGATTGCCCAATATTCCAAAGCCGAATTGCGCAAATACTCCGACTGGGATGCTTCCGGCGCCATCAGCCAGTTGGCCAGCGGCTTGGCTTCCCGTCAAGCAGGCCGTCCCGTTGCTGTCGATGCGACCGGCAAAGCTGACGGTCATGCCGATGTAAAAGGTCACGATTGGGGCTTTGGTTACCAACTGGCGTGGATGTGGGACATCAACGAGCGCGCACGCGTGGGTGTGAACTATCGTTCCAAAGTATCGCATACGCTGAAAGGCACTGCCGATTGGGAAGCGGACGGCGCATATGCAAAACGCGCATGGGATTTGGGTGCAATGGCTGCACGCGGTTATGTGCCGAACGAAAAAGCCAGCGTAAAAATCGTAACGCCTGAGTCTTTGTCTGTTCATGGTATGTACCGCGCCACCGACAAAACCAACCTGTTCGGCGATGTGACTTGGACGCGCCATAGCCGCTTCAACAAAGCGGAGCTGGTGTTTGAAAACACCAAAAAAGTTGTCAACGGCCAATCTGACCGTACCGTTATCACGCCTAACTGGCGCAACACTTATAAAGTTGCATTCGGCGGCTCTTACCAAGTTACCGAACCATTGCAACTGCGTGCCGGTATCGCTTTCGATAAATCGCCGGTTAAAAGCGCTGAAGACCGTATGAACAGCCTGCCTGACGGCAACCGTATTTGGTTCTCCGTCGGTGCCAAATATCAACTGGGTAAAAACCATGTTATCGATGCGGCGTACAGCCATATCCACATCAATGACACGGTTTACCGCACCGGCAAAGCCAGCGGCAACGACGTGGACAGCCGCGGTGCATCCTCTGCCCGCTTCAAAAATAAAGCGGACATCTTGGGCTTGCAATACACTTACAAATTCAAATAATCGGATTTGAGTTGTGGATAAAAAGGCCGTCTGAAGATTTCAGACGGCCTTTTTGATTGGCAGGAACAGATGGAGCAATCCACAGGCAATAAATGGTGTGTTGGGCTTTACATATTTCTGATTGGAATGGCAGAACGGAAAAACGATAGAAAAAAGAATAGCCGATTACCGGCTGGAAAAATAAGATGTTGTTTGCGCTTTAAACAACGTGTTACAGATTTCTTTATTCTGATGGGCAGCAATCAAAAGGCCGTCTGAAAAACAGGTTTTCAGACGGCCTTATTTGCCAGATGGCTGCTAAGAAAGCTCAATCAGCTGCGGACTTCCAGTTCGATTTCTCTTTCTTGTTCGTCTTCAGCCGGCTTGTCCATGGTTTTTTCATCAGCCATATTGTCCAAGTCGCGGCCGGGTTCGGAAGCGGTATCACCGATGGAAACGCTGTTCAGGCTTTCCAAAATAATGGCTGAGGCCAGATGGTCGGATGTGCGGTACACCATTGCCAAACCGATTTCTTCCGCCGGAATGGAAACCAACTCAACCGTATCTTTGTCTTTCGGCTTACGAATCAGGTTGTTGGATAGATTGACACGGACTTGGCGGCCGCGTTTGTAGAGGCTGACCACAGTGCCTTTGTCCAAGCCGTCGAGTTCGCCTTTATCCAAAGTAATGGTTTGGAACTGACCGGCTTCGCCCACGCCGTCGAAGATGGAAACGACTTTGGCCTGAATCGGACGGGCAGGGGCGTGAGGCATCACATTGAAGCTGTCGAGGCCTTCGGGCAGTTTCAGCAGATAGTCGTCTTTGCGGATTTCGGAAACGGCTTCTTCGATAACCAAAGGTTGCGCGGACTGGGTGCGCAGCTTCATGACTTTGTTGACTTGGGTGTAATACTCGTTGCTTTTGAGTTTTTCGTCAGAAGCGCGGGTACGGTTTTCCAAGGCGGAGTCGGTGTAAGGCAGCGTGTTGGCGATGCCGCTGAACACGACTTCTTGGCCGAGGAATTTACCGGTTTCCGGATCGGTGATGTTTTTATTGACGCGGTAGGTCAGGTAGCGGCCGGGTTCGGTCAGGCCGTATGCGTACACGCGGTTGCCTTGGGTGTAGAGGACGCGGTTGTCGGGACCTGCAATCAGGCGCGGCGCGTTGGCGGTTTCTTCCGGAGCGATAATCTGCGGATGTTTCATAAACATGCGGTAGAGGTTGACGTTGACGGTCGGAATGCCGTAGCCGGAAGTTTCGCGTACGCGCGGATGCAGTTTGATCACGGGAATGCCGTCTGAACGGGTTTGGGCGTGTTCAAAACCCAGTCGAGGCTGGCCGTTGACGTAGCGTAAAACCAACACCTGACCCGGATAGATCAGGTGCGGATTGCGGATGGCGTTGCGGTTGGCGCCCCAAAGGCGGTTCCATTGCCACGGGCTGTACAGATATTTGCCGGAAATGCCCCACAAGGTATCGCCGTTTTTAACGACGTAGCGTTGCGGCGCATTGGGGCGGATTTTTAAAGAAGCTGCCTGAGTGTGGGCAGAAATAGCCATGCCTGCCATGCAAAGCAGGGTTATAATACGTTGTTGCATAACCGTTCCCCTTGAAATCGGTTTGGTTTGTCTTCAGATGATAAACAGAGAAGGCTGGAGTTTGCGAAACTGCCGCCCATCCATCAATACGATAACGAACGGCCTCTGTCGCGCTATCTTAACATTTTTCGGCGTTATTTTAGCATTGAATGTTGCTGTCATGACAGGAGATTGTGGCGGCGGAAACCAAATCTGTATGAAAATCACACATCAGTTTTATAAAACGAGAATATTATGGCTTTACTGAACATCCTCCAATACCCTGACGAGCGTTTGCACACGGTTGCCAAACCTGTTGAAAAAATCGACGAGCGCATCCAGACATTGGTTGCCGATATGTTTGAAACCATGTACGAAGCACGCGGTATCGGCTTGGCGGCCACTCAGGTCGACGTACACGAGCGCATCGTCGTGATGGATTTGACCGAAGACCGCAGCGAGCCGCGCGTGTTCATCAATCCCGTCATTGTCGAAAAAGACGGCGAGACAACTTACGAAGAAGGCTGTCTGTCCGTACCGGGCATTTACGATACTGTGACCCGTGCCGAGCGCGTCAAAGTTGAAGCCTTGAACGAAAAAGGCGAGAAATTCACGCTGGAAGCAGACGGCCTGCTGGCAATCTGCGTGCAGCACGAATTGGACCACCTGATGGGCATCGTGTTTGTCGAACACTTGTCGCAGCTGAAACAAGGCCGCATCAAAACCAAACTGAAAAAACGTCAGAAACACACCATCTGACCTGCGCATCGCTTAAAGGCCGTCTGAAAAGACAAAACAGAAGGCATACTTCGGTTTTCAATCTTTCAGACGGCCTTTTCAGCTGAAACAGTTTGCCCAACGCGCCCATTCAAACCATTTTCACAAGGACACAACATGAAAGTCATCTTTGCCGGTACGCCCGATTTTGCCGCCGCCGCCTTGAAAGCCATCGCCGCCGCAGGTTTTGAAATTCCGCTGGTGTTGACCCAGCCTGACCGCCCCAAAGGCCGCGGCATGCAGCTGACCGCATCGCCGGTCAAACAGGCTGCCTTGGAATTAGGTTTGACCGTGGCGCAGCCGGAAAAGTTGCGCAATAACGCCGAAGCCCTGCAAATGCTTAAAGATACGGGCGCGGATGTGATGGTAGTGGCCGCGTATGGTTTGATTTTGCCGCAGGATGTGTTGGATACGCCCAAACACGGCTGCCTCAATATCCACGCTTCGCTGTTACCCCGTTGGCGCGGCGCGGCACCGATTCAACGTGCGATTGAAGCCGGCGACGCCGAAACCGGTGTGTGTATCATGCAGATGGACATCGGCTTGGACACCGGCGATGTGGTCAGCGAACACCGCTACGCCATCCAGCCTACGGATACCGCCAACGAAGTGCATGACGCGCTGATGGGTTTGGGTGCGGAAGCGATTGTTGCCGACTTGCAGCGTCTGCAGGCTGAAGGCCGTCTGAATGCGGTCAAACAGCCTGAAGAAGGCGTTACCTACGCCCAGAAATTGAGCAAAGAAGAGGCGCGTATCGATTGGAATGAAAGCGCGGCTGTGATTGAGCGCAAAATCCGTGCTTTCAACCCTGTACCTGCCGCGTGGGTCGAGTATCAAGGCAAACCGATGAAAATCTGGCGTGCCGAAGTCGTGGTCAAACAGGGTAAGGCAGGCGAAGTGTTGTCCTGCACTTCAGACGGCCTGCTGGTGGCGTGCGGTGAAAATGCGCTGAACATTACCGAATTGCAGCCTTCCGGCAGCAAACGCATGAGCATACAGGCATTTGCGGCAGGCCGGACGATTGAAGTCGGAACGGTTTTGTAACAGGCTGGAAACAAACGTAGAGGAAAGAAAACAATGGCTGTTTTTGAAGTGGTCGAGGGCGATATTACCCGATTGGCAGTCGATGCGATTGTCAATGCCGCCAATTCATCGCTGTTGGGCGGTGGCGGAGTAGACGGTGCAATACACCGCGCCGCAGGCAAAGAGCTGCTGGATGAGTGCCGAACTTTGGGCGGTTGCCGCACAGGCGAAGCCAAAATAACCCAAGGCTATCGTTTGCCTGCGCGTTTTGTCATTCATACGGTCGGGCCGGTATGGTTTGGCGGAAAACAAAATGAAGAGGCCAAATTGGCACAATCCTACGCCAATTCCTTGCTGCTTGCCCAGAAACACGATCTTCACAGCATCGCCTTTCCGTGCATCAGTACCGGTGTGTACCGTTTCCCGGCCAAAGCTGCCGCGCGTATCGCTTTGGAGAGTTTGAAACAAGTCCTGCCGTAATGTCCGGCAGTGGAAAAAATCATCTTTTGCTGTTTTTCCAAAGCAGATGCCGAATATTATCGGGCATTGCTGGCAGCCGAACAGGCCGTCTGAAATCCTCCGAACACTTGAAATCAAATATAAATCAGAAAGCAAAAATATGAGTATGTCCCTCGCCCAAAAACTGGCCGCCGACAGCGTTGCCGCGGTTGCCGAAGGGCGCAATCTTCAGGATGTCTTGGCGGAAATCCGCGCGGCGCATCCGCAGCTGACGGCGCAGGAAAACGGCGCGTTGCAGGATATTGCCTACGGTTGCCAGCGTTATTTGGGCAGTTTGAAGTATATGCTTGGTCAAATGTTGAAGAAGCCGATTGACAATCCGCAGCTTGAAAGCCTGCTTTTGGCGGCGATGTACCAACTGCATTACACGCGCAATGCGCCTCATGCCGTGGTCAATGAAGCGGTGGAAAGCATTGCCAAAATCGGCCGCGGCCAGTTCCGCTCGTTTGCCAATGCGATTTTGCGCCGCTTTTTGCGTGAACGCGACAAGCTCGCAGCTTCCTGCAAAAAAGACGATGTGGCGAAACACAATTTGCCGCTGTGGTGGGTGGCTTATTTGAAAAACCATTATCCGAAACATTGGCACAATATCACCACTGCGCTGCAATCGCATCCGCCGATGACTTTGCGCGTCAACCGCCGACACGGCAATGCCGAAAGCTATTTGGAAAAACTGGCTGCGGAAGGTATTGCGGCCAGGGCTTTGGACGAATACGCCGTGATGTTGGAAGAAGCTGTGCCGGTAAGCCGCCTGCCCGGTTTTTCAGACGGCCTGGTGTCGGTGCAGGATTTTGGTGCGCAACGTGCTGCCTATTTGTTGAACCCGAAAGACGGCGAACGCATTCTCGATGCCTGTGCGGCGCCGGGCGGCAAGACAGGCCATATCTTGGAACTGGCAGATTGTCATGTTACCGCTTTGGATATAGATGAAGGCCGTCTGAACAGGGTGAAGAGCAATCTTGACCGTTTAGGCTTTCAAAAGGCCTCTTTGACTTGTGCCGATGCGCAGGACTTGGCGGCATGGTATGATGGAAAGACCTTTGACGCTGTCTTGGCCGATGTGCCGTGTACCGCTTCGGGCGTGGCGCGGCGCAATCCTGACGTCAAATGGCTGCGCCGGCCGACCGATGCCGTCAAAACCGCACGCCAACAGGAAGCATTATTAGACGCGCTGTGGCAGACCCTGACGAAAAACGGCAGGATGTTGCTGGCTACCTGCTCGGTCTTTGTCGAAGAAAACGACGGTCAGTTGCAAAAATTCCTTAACCGCCATGCCGATGCCGAGTTGATCGAATCGCATGTGCTTTTACCGAACAAACATCAAGATGGCTTTTATTACGCGCTTATTAAAAAGCAGTAAAACGCTGATTGTACCGCTCTTGCTTGCCGTGTCGCTGAACGCGGCAGGCGAGGGCATCAGTGCGACCCGTGCCGAGGCAAAGCTGACCCATGCCGGACAGCTTTCCGTCAGCAGCCGTTTCCGCACTGACTTGCCCGACCAGCTTAAAGAAGCACTCAAACAGGGCGTCCCCCTGCATTTCAATTTAAGTTGGCAGCTGTCAGCGCCGTCTATGTCGTCTTATAAATTCAAGTTCGACCAGCTGCTCAACAACGACAGCACGATTCAATACAAATTGTCCTTCCATCCGCTGACCAACCGCTATCGCGTTACCGTCGGTACGTTTTCTACCGAGTACGATACGCTTGAGACTGCCTTGCGCGCAGTGGGCGCGGTCGCGAATTGGAAGGTTTTGTCC
The DNA here is from genome assembly GCF_051956895.1 of Neisseria sp. P0021.S006. NCBI lineage: Bacteria > Pseudomonadati > Pseudomonadota > Betaproteobacteria > Neisseriales > Neisseriaceae > Neisseria > Neisseria sp. P0021.S006. The sequence continues at coordinate 10,161 of NZ_JBQCWZ010000034.1, read as the reverse complement.
AAGGGTGCGCTGAGTGATGTGGCCGCCAAAGACACGAAGGCTGAAATCCGCCTGCTGCTGACAACCGCCAAGCTGCCCAAACCGTTCCAAATCAATGCCCTGACGTCTAAAAACTGGCATTTGGATTCCGGTTGGAAGTCCTTGTCGGTCGTGCAGGAGTAAACCATGCGCCGCTTTCTTCTGATTGCCGCCGTATTCGCCGTTGTTTTGTTGTACGGTCTGACTGTTGCAACGGGCAGCAGCAACGTATTGTCCGATTACTTCTGGTGGATTGTCGCCTTGTGCGGTTTGCTGTTGCTGGTGTTGGCGGCGGTGTTGGTGCGCTATGTCGTGCTTTTGATGCGCGACAACAGCAAAAGCGTGTTCGGTTCGCAGATTGCACGTCGGCTGTCGGGGATGTTTACTTTGGTTGCCGTATTGCCGGGCGTGTTTTTGTTCGGTATTTCCGCCCAGTTTATTAACGGTACGATTAATTCTTGGTTTGGCAACGATACCCATGAGGCTCTAGAGCGCAGCTTAAACTTGAGCAAATCCGCGCTGAACTTGGCGGTAGACAACGCTGTCAGCAACGCCACGCCGGTGCAGATCGACTTAATCAGCGCCGCTTCGCTGGACGGCAACTTAGGGCAAGCGCTGGCAAAATCCGCGCTTACTGCCGACTTTGCCCAGCTGGCGCTTTATAACGCGACTACCCATAAAGCCGAGAAAAGCATCAATCCCTTGAAACTAAATCAACCTGAGCTTAACAAAGAAGGATGGGAGCAACTGGAGCAGACCGGCTCGGTGCGCAGCTTGGAAAACATCGGCGGCGTGCTGTATGCTCAAGGCTGGATGCTGATCGGTCCGCATAAAAATCAGGATTATGCGTTGTTTTTTCGGCAGCCGATTCCGAAAGATGTTGCCCAAGACGCGACGCTGATTGAAGCAGCCCGAGCCAAATATGCCGAACTGAGTTATACCAAAAAAGGCCTGCAAACCTTTTTCCTGTCCACGCTGTTGGTCGCGACATTATTGGCCATCTTTTTGGCGCTGGTGATGGCTTTGTATTTTGCCCGCCGTTTTGTGGCACCGGTATTGTCGCTGGCAGAGGGTGCGCGGGCGGTGGCTCAGGGTGACTTCAGCCAGACTCGGCCGGTATTTCGCAATGACGAGTTCGGCCGTTTGACCCAGTTATTCAACCACATGACCGAGCAATTAGCGATTGCCAAAGAGGCAGACGAGCGCAACCGTTTGCGCGAAGAAGCAGCACGCCATTATTTGGAATGCGTGTTGGAAAGTTTGACTACAGGCGTGATTACTTTGGATGCCAATGGCCGTCTGAAAACCTTTAACAAGGCCGCCGAACAGATTTTGGGCGTTTCGCTGGTGTCTTTGTGGGGCAGTAACTGGCATCAATGGCACGGCAAATCGCCGCAGCAAACCCTGTTGGCCGATGTGTTTGCCGCCATTAATGAAACCGCCGATAGCAACAAACCCGTCCAAGTCGAATACGCCGCGCCCGATGATGCCCGAATCTTGTTGGGCAAAGCCACCATTTTGCCGGAAGACAATGATAACGGCGTGGTGATGGTGATTGATGACATTACCGTCTTGATGCGGGCGCAAAAAGAGGCCGCATGGGGCGAAGTGGCGAAACGTTTGGCGCACGAAATCCGTAATCCGCTTACGCCTATCCAGCTTTCCGCCGAGAGATTGGCATGGAAATTGCATGATAAACTAGATGAACAAGACGCCCAAATTCTCAGCCGTTCAACCGATACCATCGTCAAACAGGTGGCCGCGCTGAAAGAAATGGTCGAAGCGTTCCGCAACTATGCGCGTGCGCCGTCGCTGAATTTAGAAAAACAAGATTTAAACGGTTTGGTGTCGGAAGTATTGGTATTATATGAGGCCGGCGCGTGCAAGTTTAATGCACGGCTCAGCGCCGACGCCCTGCCGATTGTTGCCGATACGACGGCGATGCGCCAAGTGTTGCATAACCTATTTAAGAATGCTGCAGAAGCGGCAGAGTCGGACGAAGCGCCTCAAGTAAACGTCGAAACAGGGCGCGAAGGCGGACAGGTTTTCCTGACCGTCTGCAACAACGGCAAAAGTTTCAGCAAAGAAATGCTGCACAATGCTTTTGAGCCGTACGTTACCGACAAACCGACAGGAACGGGGCTGGGTTTGCCCGTTGTGAAAAAAATTATCGAGGAGCATGGCGGCCGTATCAGCCTGAGCAATCAGAACAGTGGCGGCGCGTGCGTCAAAATAGCTTTACCGGAAATGGCAGAAACTTATGCGAAGCAGTGATATTTTGATTGTAGATGATGAAGTAGGCATCCGCGACCTGCTCTCCGAAATCCTTCAAGATGAAGGCTATACCGTCACTTTGGCCGAAAATGCCGAAGAAGCGCGCCAATTGCGTTATCAAACGCGTCCGGCCATGGTATTGCTGGACATTTGGATGCCCGATTGCGACGGCATCACTTTGTTGAAAGAGTGGGCGAAAAACGGCCAACTCAATATGCCTGTGGTTATGATGAGCGGCCATGCCAGCATTGACACTGCGGTTGAAGCCACTAAAATCGGCGCGCTCGATTTTCTGGAAAAACCGATTGCCCTGCAAAAACTCTTGTCCGCAGTAGAACGCGCCTTGAAACATGGCGAAGTTCAGACGGCCTCCGGCATGACTTTGGACAAACTGGGCAACAGTTCCGTCATTCAAGAAATGAACGGCAGTATTGAAGCGGCCGCCAAACACAACCGCCCGCTGTTGTTGGCCGGTGAGGCTGGCTCGCCGTTTGAGATTGTCGCCCGCTATCTGCACAAAAGCGGTACGCCTTGGGTGGCAACCGACCGTGTCGAACACATTGTTGATACGCCGATGGAGCTGTTGCAAAAGGCATCAGGCGGTATTTTGTATGTCGGCGATATTGCCCGTTACAGCAAAAACATCCAAAACGGCATTGCTTTCTTGCTGGAAAAAGCCGACCGCTACAATGTCCGTGTGATTGCTTCATGCGGTTTTAAACGAGGTGAGGGCGCCGATGACGTCGTTGCCGGCCGATTAGCAGAGCTGTTGAAAGAGCGCATCAATGTTCCTTCTTTGCGCAGCCAGCCGGACGACATCGTCTTTTTAATCAACCGCATCATGACCGATTTGGCCGAAAGTCAAAAAATCCAGCCGGTAAAATTCAGCGACAGCGCATTGGTGGTTTTGCGCCAATACGATTGGCCGGGCAATTACGACCAGCTTGCCGAAACGGTGAAAAACATCATGTTGGAATCTGACGGCAAAGAAGTGGACGAGCAGGCCGTTGCCGTGGCTTTGGGTCAGAAGGAAAACGCGACGGCGACAGAAATCATCGGCGGCTTCAATTTCAATATGCCTTTGCGCGAATTGAGGGAAGAAGTCGAGCGCCGTTACTTTGAGTACCACATCGCCCAAGAAGGCCAAAATATGAGCCGCGTGGCGCAAAAGGTCGGTTTGGAGCGTACACACCTTTACCGCAAACTCAAACAACTCGGTATCAGCGTATCGCGCCGCAGCGCCGACAAATCCGAAGAATAAGCGCAATATCGGTTCAAACACAAAAGAGGCCGTCTGAAAGCCATCAGGTTTTTCAGACGGCATCGTCATTTGACGGTTTGCTTAGACAAGCAATACTTTATAAAAATAATGGTATGGCTAGGCATTGTTATTTTGCCTTTTAAGCCGACAGAAGTTTTATATCAATAAAATTTTCAGACGGCCTTGATTTACTTCAGGCCGTCTGAAAAAAACATTACGAAAAGGGAACAGATTGATGACGGAAAACGAGCGTTTTGCTTGGTTGCAACTGGCATTTACGCCCTATATCGGCGCAGAAAGTTTTTTGGTGCTGTTGCAGCAATTCGGTAGCGCACAAGCTGCCTTGAATGCGCCGGCAGACAAAATTGCCGCGTTGGTGCGCCATAAACAGGCAGCCGAGTCGTGGCGTAATGCGGACAAACGGGCTTTGGCGCAGCAGTCTGCTGAAGCCGCTTTACAATGGGAAATGCAGGACGGTTGCCGTTTGTTGCTGCTGCAAGATGATGATTTCCCCGAAATGCTGACACAAGGCATTACCGCGCCGCCGGTCTTGTTTTTACGCGGCAATGCAGAGCTGCTGCACACACCTTCTGCCGCGATGGTCGGCAGCCGCCATGCCACGCCGCAGGCAATGCGAATTGCCAAAGATTTCGGTAGGGCGTTGAGCGAAAAAGGCATTCCCGTCGTATCGGGTATGGCTTCGGGTATCGATACCGCCGCCCATCAGGGGGCATTGCAGGCAGATGGCGGCACCATCGCCGTCTGGGGAACCGGTATAGACCGCATTTATCCGCCGTCCAATAAAAACCTTGCTTATGAAATTGCCGAAAGGGGATTGATTGTCAGCGAGTTCCCTTTAGATACGCGTCCGTTTGCAGGCAACTTTCCGCGCCGCAACCGTTTGATTGCCGCATTATCGCAGCTGACATTGGTGGTCGAGGCGGCATTGGAATCTGGCTCATTGATTACCGCCAAGCTGGCGGCAGAGATGGGGCGCGAAGTGATGGCGGTGCCCGGGTCGATAGACAATCCGCATAGCAAAGGCTGCCACAAGCTGATTAAAGACGGGGCAAAACTGGTGGAATGTCTGGACGATATTCTCCATGAGTGTCCGCAGCTATTGCAAAATACGCCTGTTCCATCATATTCTATAAATAAGACGGTAAAACTGAAAAACGATCAAACCAAACATCTGCAACCAAAAACAATAGCGGATGAACCGCAAAGGCCGTCTGAAAACCTATCTGCCGCCCCATCAACAAGCGCTTTATTGGAAGCAATGGGTTACGACCCGATACATCCCGATATTTTGGCGCAACAAACCAATACGGCGGCGGCAGACGTGTACGCACAGCTTTTGGAATACGAACTTGACGGTATCGTTGCCGCCTTGCCGGGCGGCCGTTATCAGCGTGTCAAAGCATGAATTATCTATATTTAAGGAACCAGCATGACCGAAGTCATTGCCTATTTAATCGAACACTTCCAAGATTTCGACAATTGTCCGCCTCCGGAGGATTTGGGTCGCCTCTTGGAAGATGCGGGTTTTGATGCTACGGAAATCGGCAATACATTAATGATGATGGAAGTCTTGTTCAATACGTCCGAATTCTATGCTGAGCCGTTTAACAGCGACTCCCTGCGCGTATTCTGCCGTGAAGAAGCTGACAACCTGCCGCAGGAAGTCATGGGCTTGATGCAGTATTTGGTTGCCGAACACGCAATTACTTATGAGCAACGCGAAATCGTCATTCATGCCCTGATGCACATTCCATCGGACGAAATCACCCTCGATACCGCCAAAGTGTTGGTATTGCTGGTGTTGTGGATGCACAAGAGCGAGTTACCCGTCCTGATAGGCGACGACTTGATGAGTGCGTTGACCGGACAAAACGTGATGCACTAAACCTTTTTTCAGACGGCCTCAATAATAAAGGCCGTCTGAAACATAAACCCAATACATCCAAAAGAGAACAACAATGGCGAAAAACCTATTAATCGTCGAATCCCCGTCCAAAGCCAAAACCCTGAAAAAATATCTGGGCGGTGATTTTGAAATCTTGGCGTCTTACGGTCATGTCCGCGATTTGGTTCCGAAAAGCGGAGCAGTCGATCCTGACAATGGCTTTGCCATGAAATACCAACTGATCAGCCGCAACAGCAAACACGTCGATGCCATCGTTGCCGGTGCCAAAGAAGCTGAAAACATCTACCTCGCAACTGACCCGGATAGGGAAGGCGAAGCCATTTCTTGGCATCTTTTGGAAATCCTTAAATCCAAACGCGGATTGAAAAACATCAAACCGCAGCGTGTCGTGTTCCACGAAATCACCAAAAACGCCGTGCTCGATGCGGTTGCCCATCCGCGCGAAATCGAAATGGATTTGGTCGATGCGCAACAAGCCCGTCGCGCTTTGGACTATTTGGTTGGTTTCAACCTTTCGCCATTGTTGTGGAAAAAAATCCGCCGCGGTTTGAGCGCAGGCCGTGTGCAAAGTCCCGCACTGCGTTTGATTTGCGAACGCGAAAACGAAATCCGCGCGTTTGAAGCGCAGGAATATTGGACGGTGCATCTCGACAGCCACAAAGGCCGCAGCAAGTTCACCGCCAAACTCGCCCAATACAACGGCGCGAAACTCGAACAATTCGACCTACCGAACGAAGCCGCGCAAGCCGACGTGTTGAAAGAACTCGAAGGCAAAGAGGCTGTCGTTACCGCCATCGAAAAGAAAAAGCGCAGCCGCAACCCAGCCGCGCCGTTCACCACATCCACCATGCAGCAGGATGCCGTGCGCAAACTCGGTTTCACTACCGACCGCACCATGCGTACCGCCCAGCAGCTTTACGAAGGTATAGACGTAGGGCAGGGCGCCATCGGTCTGATTACCTATATGCGTACCGACAGCGTGAATTTGGCCGATGAAGCGTTAACCGAAATCCGCTATTACATCGAAAACAAAATCGGCAAAGAATATCTGCCAAGTTCGGCCAAGCAGTACAAAACCAAGTCCAAAAATGCCCAAGAAGCCCACGAAGCGATCCGCCCGACTTCTGTGTACCGCACGCCTGAAAGCGTCAAACCCTTCCTGAGCGCAGACCAGTTCAAACTCTATCAAATGATTTGGCAGCGTACCGTTGCCTGTCAGATGACGCCCGCCAAATTCGACCAAACCACTGTCGATATTACCGTCGGCAAAGGCGTATTCCGCGTAACCGGACAAGTGCAGACTTTCGCAGGCTTTTTGAGCGTGTATGAAGAAAGCAGTGACGACGAAGAGAGCGAAGACAGCAAAAAACTGCCTGAAATGAGCGAAGGCGACAAACTGCCTGTGGACAAACTCTACGGCGAACAACACTTTACCACCCCGCCGCCGCGCTACAACGAAGCCACGCTGGTTAAAGCCCTCGAAGAATACGGCATCGGCCGCCCCTCGACCTACGCCAGCATCATCTCCACGCTCAAAGACCGTGAATACGTTACCCTTGAGCAAAAACGCTTTATGCCCACCGACACAGGCGACATCGTCAACAAATTCCTGACCGAACACTTCGCCCAATATGTCGATTACCACTTCACCGCCAAACTCGAAGACCAGCTTGACGAAATTGCCAACGGCAAACGCCAATGGATTCCCGTGATGGATAAATTCTGGAAACCATTTATCAAGCAAGTAGAAGAAAAAGAGGGTATCGAACGCGCCAAATTTACCACGCAGGAACTCGACGAAACCTGCCCGAAATGCGGCGAACACAAACTGCAAATCAAATTTGGCAAAATGGGTCGTTTCGTTGCGTGTGCCGGTTATCCCGAGTGCAGCTACACCCGCAACGTTAACGAAACCGCCGAAGAAGCGGCCGAACGTATTGCCAAAGCGGAAGCAGAGCAAGCTGAACTCGACGGACGCGAATGCCCTAAATGCGGCGGTCGTCTAGTGTACAAATACAGCCGTACCGGCAGTAAATTCATTGGCTGCGCCAACTATCCGAAATGCAAACACGTTGAGCCGCTGGAAAAACCGAAAGACACCGGCGTCCAATGCCCGCAATGCAAAAAAGGCAACCTCGTCGAACGCAAATCCCGTTACGGCAAACTGTTTTACAGTTGCAGCACTTATCCTGACTGCAACTACGCCACTTGGAACCCGCCCATTGCAGAAACCTGCCCAAAATGCGCGTGGCCGGTTTTGACCATCAAAACCACCAAACGCTGGGGCGTGGAAAAAGTGTGCCCACAAAAAGAATGCGGATGGAAAGAACAGATTGAACCGCCGGCACCGAAAGAGTAATTGGTTAAAGCTTGGATAGAAAAAGGCCGTCTGAAAAATGATTTTCAGACGGCCTTTTTTTAAATATTTTCAATTAAGCTAGAGAAGAATATCCATAAAGTTAAGGAGATGGTTCAATAACATCCAAATTGGTTACAGGTTTTACTAAAATAATTGCCCTGAGAATTTCTTCCATTCATAAAAGTGGTATCTCCAATTCTTTGGGTGGTCATATCCCAAGAATTACCATTTGCTGCACGACCATTAGTATAAGTAGTGTTGCCAATATGCATACTTTCTTGAGACCAATTGCTTCCAGTTCGAGAATTATATCCATTTACATAGGTAGTATCGCCAATTGTTTGGATACTATAAGTATTCCCGCTATTGTCATTGCAAGTGTGAAATGAGTCGCTTCCATAGCAAGCTGCGAAAGAAGAAACTGGTGTTACAAGTAAAGTAAAAAGTAAGACGATATTTTTCATACAAAACCTCAATATTCATTATAGGTAATATGAAAATATAATATAAAAATATAATTTACTCAACTATATTTGATAATTTAACCATCCATATAAAAATCAAACTATTTTGAAGCAAGGAGGAAAAGTCGTTAGATATGTAAATTAAATAAAAAAGTGGGTGTTTGAAAAGTTAGAGATGTCTATAGACATATTAGAATTTAGCCTTTGAAACAATTAACTTCTTTTATTTAGAACAAACTAAGGCCGTCTGAAAAATGAGTTTCAGACGGCCTTGTTGTCTCTAAAAGCAGAGATCGAAATATGGTTTGATAGCAGTTTCACTATATAATTGAGGCCGTCTGAAAAATCGGTATCTTTTTAAGAATTATGGCAAACAACAAACATTCCAAACACAGCAATCAAGTACGTATCATTGGTGGACAATGTAGGGGACGAAAGTTAACATTTTTATCTGCAGATGGTCTGCGCCCGACGCCTGACAGCGTGCGTGAAAAACTGTTTAACTGGCTGGGTCAGGATTTAACTGGAAAAACAGTATTGGATTTATTCAGCGGCAGCGGTGCTTTGGGAATGGAGGCTGCTTCTCGTCATGCGGCAAAAGTGGTAATGGTCGATAACCACCGCCAAACTGTTCAAACACTTCAGAAAAATATCCGTGAATTAGGTTTGAAACAGGCGAAAATCGAATGTTCAGACGGCATGGCTTATCTGGCAAGGCTGTCTGAAAAATTTGATGTTGTGTTCCTTGATCCGCCGTTTGCATGGGAAGATTGGCAAAATCTGTTTATCCGATTGCAAAGCCACTTGAAAAATGGGGCAATGGTCTATATTGAAGCAGGGAAGCTGCCTGAAAAACCGGATTGGCTGGAAATTTATCGGGAAGGAAAGGCGGGAATGAGCAGGTTTGAATTGTTGCTCTATTCGCAAGTTGCTGAATAGTATAGAATTTGAGAATCATTCCCAAGGTGTAAAACATTCTTTCAAACGGATTGTTCCGACGTCATTTGTGCTATAATCCGCGCCCAATCGGTTTTGATAATTTAAGAAAAAAGGAAATAGAAATGTCGCTCTTTATTACAGATGAGTGCATTAACTGCGATGTGTGCGAGCCGGAATGCCCTAATGATGCCATTTCGCAAGGTGAAGAAATTTACGAAATCAATCCAAATTTGTGTACGCAATGTGTAGGCCATTACGATGAGCCTCAGTGCCAACAGGTATGTCCTGTCGACTGTATCTTGATTGATGAAGAGCATCCTGAAACGCACGAAGAGCTGATGGCTAAGTACGAAAAAATCATTCAGTTTAAATAAATAGTGTTTAAAAGCAAAAGCTTGGATGTTTTTGAAGAAATAAATAAAAAAAAATCTTGACGGAAATCTAAGTTGCCAATAAACTAGCGTTCTCTTTTGGAGGGATTCCCGAGCGGTCAAAGGGGGCAGACTGTAAATCTGTTGCGTGAGCTTCGAAGGTTCGAATCCTTCTCCCTCCACCAAAAATTCTTACTTGGAGCAAATAGTGAGTATGCGGGTGTAGCTCAATGGTAGAGCAGAAGCCTTCCAAGCTTACGGTGAGGGTTCGATTCCCTTCACCCGCTCCAAACAATTTCGCCCATGTAGCTCAGGGGTAGAGCACTCCCTTGGTAAGGGAGAGGTCGGCAGTTCAAATCTGCCCATGGGCACCATCTCATTATTACCCTTTCTTTCAAAAGCTTAGATTATAGGATATTGCCATGGCTAAGGAAAAATTTGAACGTAGCAAACCGCACGTAAACGTTGGCACCATCGGTCACGTTGACCATGGTAAAACCACTCTGACTGCTGCTTTGACTACTATTTTGGCTAAAAAATTTGGTGGT
>NZ_JBQCWZ010000033.1:0-24968 GCF_051956895.1 Neisseria sp. P0021.S006 | reverse complement strand
CTACACTGACAACTTCCGCCACCGAAAAAGCAAATGCATAAGGGACATTTCTCCATGAAAATCTTATTTATGGGTCGTAAACAGGTTTCCGCCAACCTGCTTCGTTTTTTGACCAAACAAGACCATATCGAAATCGTCGGCGTTTTGACCGACAGCCATCTGCAAGGCTCGCCGACCACGGCTGCCGCACAGGAATTGGGCCTGCCCCTGTACACCTTCGATACGGCTTTGGAAGCAATGCGTGAAGGCCGTCTGAAATACGATTTGGGCTTGTCCGTCCTTTACTGGCGCAAGCTGCGTGATGAATTCCTGAGCATTCCGACTTTGGGCACGATCAACTTCCACCCTGCGCTGTTGCCCGAATACAAAGGCACGGGCGGCTACAACCTGGCCATCATGGACGAGCTGAACGAATGGGGCAATACTGCCCACTACGTCGACGCTTCCATCGATACCGGTGAAATTATCGAAGTGGACCGTTTCCCTATCGACGCCGAAACAGAAACCGCCCAATCGCTCGAACGCAAAACCATGCAGGCATTGGAAGATTTCGCACGACGCATCATCACCCGCGCCATCGAGTCGAAAACCAAATTGCCAACCACGCCAAACATTGGTGGCCGCTACGTCAGCCGCGACGAGATGGAAGCCATGAAGCAAATCCACGACGGCGACAATATCGAGAAGAAAATCCGCGCCTTCTGGTTCCCTCCTTACGACGGCGCATACGTCGAAATCAACGGTCAGAAATACACCCTGATCAATCGCCAACTGCTGGAAGAAATCGCCCCCAAAGGCTCAACCAGTCTTTTCGCAGGAAAAACAAATGCTTAATACATCACTCTCCCCATGGCCAAGCTTTACTCAAGAAGAAGCCGATGCCGTTTCCAAAGTCCTGCTGTCCAACAAAGTCAACTACTGGACAGGTACGGAATGTCGCGAATTTGAAAAAGAATTTGCTGCTTTTGTCGGCACTCAATACGCCGTCGCCCTTTCCAACGGTACATTGGCTTTGGACGTAGCCCTCAAAGCAATGGGTATCGGCCAAGGCGATGATGTGATTGTCACTTCGCGTACTTTCTTGGCTTCCGCATCCTGCATCGTGACCGCCGGCGCAAATCCGGTTTTCGCCGATGTCGATTTGAACAGCCAAAACATCAGCGCCGAAACCATCAAAGTCGCTTTGACGCCAAACACAAAAGCCATCATCGTGGTTCACCTTGCTGGGATGCCTGCCGAAATGGACGACATCATGGCTTTGGCAAAAGAACATAACTTGTGGGTTATCGAAGACTGCGCCCAAGCCCACGGTGCGAAATACAAAGGCAAATCCGTCGGCTCTATCGGCCACGTCGGTGCTTGGTCGTTCTGCCAAGACAAAATCATGACCACCGGCGGCGAAGGCGGTATGGTAACCACCAACGACAAAGCGCTGTGGAGCAAAATGTGGTCGTACAAAGACCACGGCAAAAGCTACGATGCCGTGTACCACCGCGAACACGCACCCGGTTTCCGCTGGCTGCACGAAAGCTTCGGTACCAACTGGCGCATGTTGGAAATGCAGGCGGTCATCGGCCGCATCCAGCTCAAACGCATGCCCGAATGGACAGCACGCCGCCAAGCGCACGCCGCCAAACTGGCTGAAAGCTTGGGCAAATTTGCCAGCATCCGTTTGGTTAAAGTGGCCGACTACATCGAACACGCGCAATACAAGTTCTACGTTTTCGTCAAACCCGAACACCTGAAAGACGGCTGGACGCGCGACCGCATCGTCAGCGAATTGAACGCGCGCAAAGTCCCCTGCTATCAAGGCAGCTGCTCCGAAGTGTATTTGGAAAAAGCCTTCGACAACACGCCTTGGCGTCCGAAAGAGCGACTGAAAAACGCTGTCCAACTGGGCGACACCAGCCTGATGTTCTTGGTGCACCCAACCCTGACCGATGAAGAAATTGCGTTCTGCAAAGAAAACATCGAAGCCGTATTGGCTGAAGCCACGGCATAATCATTTTCAGACGGCCTGCAACTTCAGGCCGTCTGAAAAAATAAAACAGCCTGCTTCAAACAATCCGTACCAAGCCACATTACAACACTCAGACACAAGAAATATAAAATGAACTTGGAAACCCTGCTGGCTCTGCCGCGCAACCTTAAAAAAACCTTCTTCGTCATCCACGACATCTTGATGATATTCGTGGCGTTTTGGTTTGCCCAAAGCCTCAAAGTGCAATATTCCGACGAATGGTTGAGTATCGCCAACTGGCTGGCTTTCGGCAGCACCGCTGTGCTGACCATCATCCTTTTCATCCGTATCGGCCTCTATCGCGCCGTCACGCGCTTCGTCAGCATCCGCGTCCTGACTGCCGCCGCATTCGGCAGCATTATTTCAGCGGTCTTGTTCTGCCTGACCACCCTGATTTTTGAACAAAAACTACACCTTGCCCTGCCCATCGTCTATTTCTTAGTTCTGGTGGTCGGCGTAACCAGCTCGCGCATGATCCTGCGTGCGATTCTGACCGACCATCACCGCAAACAGATGACCCCTGTCATCATCTACGGCGCAGGCCAATCAGGCCGCCAGTTGTTGGAAGCCATCAAACAGGTTAACGAATATTCGGCCATTGCCTTTGTCGATGACAACCCGAAAATCCAACGTACCGTCATCTATGACCTTGCCGTCTACAACCCCAACGAAATCCCGATGCTGATCAGCCGTTACGGCGTCCGCAAAATTCTGCTGGCGATTCCAAGTTCTACGCCTGAAGAACGCAAAGACATCATCCGCCGCCTCGAAGCATACAAATGCGAAGTCCTGACCATTCCGGGCATGAAGGATTTGGTGGACGGCAAAATCAACGTCAGCTCATTGAAAAAAATCTCTGTGGTCGATTTGCTCGGCCGTGCCCCTGTGGCACCTCGCCCTGAATTGATGCGCGCCGACATCAGCGACAAAGTCGTGATGGTAACCGGCGCAGGCGGCTCTATCGGCTCCGAACTTTGCCGTCAAATTCTCAATTGCCGGCCGACCAAACTGCTGTTGTTTGAATTGTCCGAATTCGCCCTGTACAGCATAGACAAAGAGTTGCGCGAAACCCAAGCCGCGCAAGGCAGCCAAGTTGAAGTCGTACCGCTTTTGGGTTCGGTTCAAAACAAAGAACGCCTTAGCAGCATCATGAAGGCCTATCACGTCGACACCGTTTATCATGCCGCAGCCTACAAACACGTTCCAATGGTAGAGTTCAACACCATCGAAGGCATTCAAAACAACGTGTTCGGCACACTCTGCTGTGCGCAGGCTGCCGTAGATGCAGGCGTTTCCACCTTTGTTTTGATTTCCACCGACAAAGCCGTCCGTCCGACCAACACCATGGGCGCCAGCAAACGCATGGCCGAACTCTGCCTGCAAGCCCTTGCCGCCGAGCCGGAACAAAAAACACGCTTCTGCATGGTGCGTTTCGGCAATGTATTGGGTTCGTCCGGCTCCGTTGTCCCGGTATTTGAAAAACAAATTGCCGAAGGCGGCCCGATTACCCTGACCCACCAAGACATTACCCGCTACTTCATGACCATTCCCGAAGCGGCGCAACTGGTTATCCAAGCCGGCGCAATGGGTAAAGGCGGCGACGTATTCGTCCTCGACATGGGCGAATCCGTCAAAATCATCGACCTTGCCCGTCAAATGATTGTCCTCAGCGGACTCAAAGTCAAAGACGAGCAACACCCGCACGGCGACATCGAAATCAAGATTACCGGCCTGCGCCCGGGCGAGAAACTTTATGAAGAACTGCTCATCGGTGATGAGGTGCAAAAAACCACTCATCCCCGTATTATGACCGCCAGTGAAGTAATGCTTCCATGGACGCAATTATCTGACATACTGTCGGAACTCGAAACCGCTTGTCTCCAAAGCGACCAAAACAGCCTGCGCCAGCTTCTGTTGCGCGCACCAACAGGCTTTGTACCCAAAGACGGTATCTGCGACTTGGTTTGGCAACAAAACAACAAGGCCGTCTGAACATTTTCAGACGGCCCGGACACCATCCTGCAAGGACTACTACATGAAAAAAACGCTCTCCCTGCTTATTCTATTTGCACTGACTGCCTGTAACAGCACGACAGTCATTCCTGGTTCAACCATCAAAACCAGAACCAAAACCATTGTTTACACCGATACCGACACCGCAACCGATACCAACCTCGACAGCCGCGTTGCCGTTTACCCCATTACGCCCAACCTGATTGAAAAAATGCGCAAGCCGCCTGTACTTTCCCAAAACAACCAAGGTTTGGAGCAAAGCAAAAGCGCTTACCGCTACCGCATCGGCAGCGGCGACGTCCTCAATATCATGGTTTGGGCGCACTCCGACCTCAACTCCCCTACCCAGCAAAGCAACCCGCAAACCAACCAAGTCAGCCGCGGTGCCTGGGTAGATGAGGGCGGTTATATTACTTACCCGTTAGCAGGCAAAATTCAAGCCAAAGGCAAAACTTTGGACGAATTGCAAAATACCCTGACCAACCTTCTGAAACGCTACATCAAAAATCCTCAAGTAGCCATCAACGTTACCGAATTCCGTTCGCAACGCATTTCAGTATCCGGTGCCATCAGCCAAGCAGGTCAGCTGCCGATTACCAATATCCCGATGACCATTTTGGATGCCATCAACCAAGCAGGCGGCGTCACCCAAAGTGCCGACACCCAACACATCAAATGGACGCACAACGGCGTCGACCGCACCATTTCCCTACAAGACATGTTGCAATACGGTGATATGTCGCAAAACCACCTCCTCAGCCATGGTGACATCGTTTATGTTCCTAACAGCAGCAACAACAAAATCTACATCATGGGTGAAGTCGGCAAACAAGCCACCCTGCCGATCGGCAATCACGGCCTCAACCTGACCCAAGCGCTCGGCGAAGTGGGCGGCATGAACCAAGCCTATGCGGATGCAACCGGCGTATTCGTGATCCGCCGCGCACCTGAAGATGCGGCCAGACCTATCCACATCTACCAGCTCAACCTAAAAGATGCGACTTCTTACGCACTGGGCAGCGAATTCAAATTGCGCTCCGAAGACACCGTTTACGTTACCGCCGCCCCAGTTACCCGTTGGAACCGCGTAATGTCACAAATTACCAACTCCATCAGCAACGTCAATACCCTCGACAATACGTTTAAATAAGCAGTGGTTCCTGCTGTCAGACCCTGTTTGACAGCAGGATACAAAATCACGCACAATCCAACCAAATTACATAAACGGCATATAAAAGCCGTACACACCGCACAAACGGAAAAGCAGTACCTTATAGTCTGACTCACGCTTTTTTCAGACCATAAACCGAAACAATATCATGTACCACAACATACTCATCGTCTGCCTAGGCAACATCTGCCGCTCCCCCACCGCAGAGCGGATTATGCAGAAAAAACTACCCGGCCACCGCATCAGCAGCGCTGGCATAAAAGCACTGGCAGGTAAGGATGCCGATTTCCAAGCCATCAAAACCGCACTCAAACACGGCGTTATCGTTGCAGGCCATACGGCACGCCAACTGACTGCCCAAATGTGCGAACAGGCCGATTTGATTCTCGTCATGGAGCCCTGTCAAATTGACATGGTGGCCGACATCCATCCGCCGGCACGCAGCAAAACCATGCTGTTTGCCCAATGGTTGCCGAAGAAAACCGTACCTGACCCATACAAACAAAGCAGTGAAATGTTTGAAGCCGTTTTTGAACAGCTCAATGCTGCCGCAGACACTTGGAAAACCAAACTAAACGGAAAAACTCAACCGGTATAAAACCGGCATGAACAAGAAAGCAAGCAATGAAAAAAACGACCTACACACCTTACAGCGCAGACAACGACGAAATCGACTTCGGCCAACAGCTGCGAGTAATTTGGACAAATAAATACAAAATCCTCGCCGCCCTGCTTGCAGGCGGCATTCTTGGCGCAGCCTTCAGCCTGGCATCCACTCCGCAATACCGTGCCGATGCCATGCTGGAAATTGAAACGCGACAAAACCAAATCCTGACCGAAATCAACAGCATCTTCAACAACCAAACCACGCCGTCTGAAGCAGAAGTCGAGTTGGTTCAATCACGCTTGGTGCTGGGTAAAACCGTTGACGACCTTCAGCTTGACCAAGAAGTCAAAGCCAAATACACACCCGTTATCGGCAGCCTGATGCACAACATCAGTGGCGACCCCGATCCCAAACTGACCGTCGGCAGCTTTTCCGTACAAGACGAATGGTTCAACAAAACCTTCACACTGACCGCCAAGAGCAACAAAGCCTATACCCTTACCCTGCCTGACAAACGCGTTGTCGAAGGCAAGGTCGGCGTGCCTCTGAAAATCAACAATCAAACCACCCTCAAAATCGATCAAATCCTGGCTAATCCGGGTCAAGAATTTGCGTTAACCAAGTTCTCCCGCATCAGCGCCATCGAAAACATCCAAAACAAACTGGCTGTTATCAGCAAAGGTAAAACCAGCCCCATCATTAACCTTACCT
The DNA here is from genome assembly GCF_051956895.1 of Neisseria sp. P0021.S006. Classification (NCBI taxonomy): domain Bacteria; kingdom Pseudomonadati; phylum Pseudomonadota; class Betaproteobacteria; order Neisseriales; family Neisseriaceae; genus Neisseria; species Neisseria sp. P0021.S006. Next base: position 18,446 of record NZ_JBQCWZ010000033.1, on the reverse strand, counting down.
TTACCGGCACCGACCCTAAACGTACCAGCGTCATCCTCAACAGCATTGCCGACAACTACGTTGCGCAAAACCGCGAACGCGACGTCCAAGTCGCATCCAGCGGTTTGGCCTTCATCAGCGAAGAATTGCCACGCTTGAAAGAAACCTTGCAAGACGCTGAAAACAAACTCAATGCCTACCGCCAACAATCAGGCTCTCTCGACATTCCGCTCGAGTCCAAAGGCGCATTGGAAAGCCTGACCGGCATCGAAACCCAAATTACCCTGCTCAAAACCGAAGAAGCAGGTTTGGCCGAGCTGTACACGCCGGAACACCCTTCCTATAAAGCCGTATTGGACAAACTTGCCGTCCTCGAACGCGCTAAAAACAAAATCAACCAACAAATTGCCGAGTTGCCGAACACCCAACAAGAAGTTATCCGCCTGACCCGCGACGTAGAAACCAACCAAGCAACCTACGTCCAACTGTTGAGCAAACAACAAGAACTCAACATCATGAAAGCCAGTGCACAAGGTAATGTTCGCATCGTCGATTATGCCTATGTCCCTGAAAACCCCGTTGCCCCGCGCAAAGCCGTCATCACGCTCCTGAGCGCACTTGCCGCAGGCTCATTGACCGCTTTGTGGCTGATGATTCGCAACCGCATGAAAAACGGCATTACTTCATCCGAAGAAATCGAAAACCTCAATTTGGAAGTCGTCGCTCTTGTTCCGCACTCCAAAACCCAGCAAAAACGCGACTTCTTCAAAAACAAATTCAAAAAAACCGGCGGCCGTTCCAACTATCTGCTGGCCAGCGAAGACCGCGCCGACACGGCAGTCGAAGCCATCCGCGCCCTGCGCACCAATATCTACTTCTCCATGCTGGACGCGCCTAACAACGTCCTCATGATTACCGGTGCCGCGCCTGAAGCAGGCAAATCCTTTATCTCTGCCAACCTCGCCACCGTAATGGCGCAGTCAGGCAAACGCGTTCTGCTTATCGATACCGATATGCGCAAAGGCTACCTCGACCGACTCTTCGGCCTTACCCCCGAGTTCGGCTTGTCTGACATCCTCAACGGCAAAGCAGCTCCGGCAAAAGCCGTACAAGAGACCGGCATTGAAAACCTCCACCTTATCAGCAGCGGCAGCTATCCTAGCAATCCGTCCGAGCTTTTGATGGACAACCGTTTCAACGAATTGCTCGCCCACGCGCGCCAACGCTACGATTATGTCATCTTGGACACGCCGCCCGTATTGGCCGTTACCGACGCCATCATCATCGGCCAACATGCCGGCACCGTCCTTATGATTAGCCGTTATGCGCACACGCGTGCACGAGAGCTTGAAGCCAGCGTCGAACGCCTCAAACAAAACCACATCAACATCAAAGGTGTTGTCCTCAACGGCATGAAGCGCGAAGCCAACAACAGCTACGACTACTACGCCTACGATGCCTACCATTCCGGTAACAATAAATCATAAACCGAAGCAGGCCGTCTGAACTTTCAGACGGCCTAAGGCTTTTTAAACAGCACAAAATATTTTTCACAAACGCCGCCCTTGCACCCCAAAGCCGTTTGTTTTAAAGTAAGCCCCGTTCCCATATGGAAGAGAAACATGAAAATTACCGTCATCGGCGCAGGTTCGTGGGGTACAGCTCTCGCGTTGCACTTTGCGCACCACAACAATGAAGTTGCCCTTTGGACACGCAATCCCGACCAAATCCGCACCCTGCAAGCAGATCGCGAAAACAAACGCGGCCTGCCCGGCTTCCCTTTCCCTGAGTCCCTGACCGTTCACGCCGATTTGGGCGAAGCGCTGAAAGACAGCCAACTTGCCCTGATCGTTACCTCCGTAGCCGGCCTCAGAAGCAGCGCCGAGCTGCTCAAACAGCATAACGCCGCCGATATTCCCGTTCTCGCCGCCTGCAAAGGTTTTGAACAAGATACCGGCCTTTTGACTTTCCAAGTACTGAAAGAAGTCCTACCTAACAATAAAAAAATCGGCGTTCTCTCAGGTCCGAGCTTTGCCCAAGAACTTGCAGCCCAACTGCCTTGCGCCGTCGTGTTTGCTTCCGAAAACAAAGACTGGGTGGAAGAAACTACTGCCCAACTGAACACCAACGTAATGCGCCTGTACGGCAGCACCGACGTCATCGGTGTCGCAGTGGGCGGTGCCGTTAAAAACGTCATGGCAATTGCCACCGGCCTTTCAGACGGCCTCGAATACGGCCTCAATGCACGCGCAGCCTTAGTAACACGCGGCCTTGCCGAAATCACCCGCCTTGCCATCGCCATGGGCGCACAACCCAAAACCATGATGGGCTTAGCAGGCATCGGCGACCTTATCCTGACCTGTACCGGCGCACTCTCGCGCAACCGCCGCGTCGGCCTAGGCCTCGCAGAGGGTAAAGAGTTGCATCAAGTGCTTGTCGAAATCGGCCACGTTTCCGAAGGCGTCAGCACCATTGAAGAAGTCTTCAACACCGCCGCCAAATACCAAATCGATATGCCCATCACTCAAACCCTGCTGCAACTCATCCGCAAAGAAATGACCCCGCAGCAAGTCGTTGAACGACTGATGGAACGAAGCGCGCGCTTCGAATAAACGGTCGCGCCGTCTGCCATTCAGACGGCCTGACGCACAATATGGCGGCCATCAGGCCGTCTGAAGGGAAACACATGAACCAATCACTGAACAATCTGGAAATCAACGTTTACCAACTTGTCCAAAAATTTGAAACGCTGGTTTCAGAAAACCGCCGTCTCAACGAAGAAATCGACAGACTCAAACTCGAGCAAGAGCAACAAAAACGCCAACACGACGCGGCCATTGACGAACTCAGCGAAGCCTTGCTGGTTCAAGTCGGCAAACTCAAAGAGGACCTGCAAAGCAAAATTGACAACCTGACTGCCGAAAAAGAAAACTACCGCAACGCGCTGGCCCAAAGCGCAGACCAAATCCGCAGCCTCATTACCCGATTGCCCCAAGAAACACAACAATAAAAGGATGCCCCGTGAGTATCGAACAAGTCAATCTCGACATCATGAATGTCAACTTCACCATCAACACACCGAGTGAAGAAAAAGCCACCCTTCTGCAAGCCGTTGAAATGCTCAACAAGAAAAGCGATGCGATTAAAGAAAGCGGCCGCATCGTCGGCACAGACAAAATCGTCGTCATGGCAGCCCTCAACGTCGTGCACGACCTCTTGAAAACCACCCTCAACGACGATTTGGCAATCGGTGAATTTGAGCGTAAAATAACCGACATGAACAACGCGTGCCAAAAAGCACTGGCGCGCTTGGAGCAAAACTGATTTCCCCCTTTTCCCTGCGGTGTTCGCGAAGGCATATATTCCTTTGAACCAATACGTTCGCTTTAGGTTGCCGGGAGCTGTAGTGGGCGCGAGCGTCCGTTTATTGGACGCACCCGAAACTACCCGAGGTGACCGCCTTGTCAGCAAGGTTCAAGCGGATTCAGCCTAAACGGCACTCGTGGGGATTCCCTAAAAAAAGCCATACCGACAGGTGTGGCTTTTCCCTTTCCAAGTAAAGACTTTCGTAAAGATTTCCGGCCGTCTGAAAAAACCGCATATTCATGCATCAAACACACTCAATTAAGATTGACAAAAACCAATCTCCTCTTTAAAATCCATAACTTTCTATATATATCTGGATTCCAACCATGAAAACCTTCTCTGCAAAACCCCACGAGGTGAAGCGCGAATGGTTCGTCATTGACGCAGAAGACAAAGTTCTGGGTCGTGTCGCAGCCGAAGTCGCACACCGTCTGCGCGGCAAACACAAACCCGAATACACCCCTCACGTTGATACTGGCGACTACATCATCGTCATCAACGCAGACAAACTGCGCGTGACCGGTGCTAAATTCGAAGACAAAAAATACTTCCGTCACTCTGGTTTCCCAGGTGGCATCTACGAGCGTACTTTCCGCGAAATGCAAGAGCAATTCCCAGGCCGCGCTTTGGAACAAGCCGTAAAAGGCATGTTGCCTAAAGGTCCTCTGGGCTACGCCATGATCAAAAAACTGAAAGTGTACGCTGGCGCCGAACACGGCCACGCTGCACAACAACCTAAAGTTTTGGAACTGAAATAATAAGGACACGACATGAACGGTAAATACTACTACGGCACAGGCCGCCGCAAAAGTTCAGTGGCTCGTGTATTCTTGACTAAAGGTACCGGCCAAATCATCGTAAACGGCCGTCCCGTTGACGAATTCTTCGCACGTGAAACCAGCCGCATGGTTGTACGTCAACCTCTGGTTCTGACTGAAAATGCCGAATCTTTCGACATCAAAGTTAACGTAACCGGTGGCGGCGAAACCGGTCAATCCGGCGCCATCCGTCACGGCATTACCCGCGCCCTGATCGACTTCGACGCAGCCCTGAAACCAGCCCTGTCTCAAGCAGGCTTCGTTACTCGCGATGCTCGTGAAGTTGAACGTAAAAAACCTGGTTTGCGCAAAGCACGTCGCGCAAAACAATTCTCCAAACGTTAATACGTTTTCAGAATCGAATCAAAAAGCCTTGCTCTGCAAGGCTTTTTTCATTTATAAAACAATAATCCAATATCCTCCGCAATATATGATGAAAACCCTGCTCCACTACGCCAAATCATTGCTTCAGGCCGTGATTATTTTCATTTTGCTCTCCTTGATTGTCGACTGGGTACGCAAGCCTAACCAGCCCTTACAATCAGCGGCACAAACCATTACTTTAACCGATGGGCAAACCACTTCCCTTCAATCCTTCAGCCAAAATCGGGTTGCCGTCGTTTATTTTTGGGGTAGCTGGTGTCGTATTTGTTCATACACATCATCAACCATAGAAAAACTGCACCAAGACAATATCCCAACATTGGGCGTAGCCTTGCGCTCCGGAAGCGACACGGACATTGCCCACCATATGCAAGAAAACAACCTATCCTTTCCAAATTTCAATGATTCAGACGGCCTGATGGCTCAAAAATGGAATATAGCCGTCACACCGACCATTATCATATTAAAAGATGGCAAAATGATTCATCACACATCCGGGCTTTCTAGCTACATCGGCTTAAAAATCAGAATTTACTTAGCAGACATCTTCGGCTAAATTCATTGAAAATCCACCAAAAATAGAAAATCCAAAGAATCATCTTCGCCGAATATTTTTATCCTATTCCACTTCATAAATAAATAAACTATCTCTTTCCCGATAACATATGATTTTGTTGAGATTATAAAGAAAATAGACTAAGATATAACCATAAGAACAATTGGAAACATTATTATCAAAACAAACTGTTAGAGATCTTCATCTAATATTGTGGCAGTGATGCTTTTGTTCCCATGACCCGGCTGCCGACGGCAGCCTTAAAACAGCAATATTCGCCTTTATCAATCTACCTCACGCTTCAACGGTTTGATTTTTGATAACACCGGAGACTTAGTAATGCCCAACCAATCTAAACATGCATCTATCAATATCGGTCTGATTCAGGCACGGGAAGCATTGATGACCCAATTCCGCCCTATTCTGAACCAAGCCAATATTACTGACCAGCAATGGCGTATCATCCGGCTCTTAGCGGAAAACGGCACACTCGACTTTCAAGATTTGGCCAATCAGGCCTGCATCCTCCGTCCCAGCCTGACCGGCATTCTGACCCGCTTGGAAAAAGCAGGTTTGGCCGTGCGCTTGAAGCCTTCCAACGACCAACGCCGCGTTTATCTGAAACTGACGCCCGAAGGCGAGAAACTCTATGAATCCACCGGCGCATTGGTTGACGAGCGCTATGACGCAATTGAAAAAGTCCTCACCAAAGAAAAAATGGCACAACTCAAAGAACTCTTGGCAGAGCTGGCAAAAATCGAACAGGCATTAAAATAAAGCGAGCCGGATGACAGATTCAACACACACACTCAAGAGATCTTTCCGAGATGCCATGGCCTCCTGTGCCGCCGGTGTACACGTTATCACGACAGACGGTGAAGCAGGGCGCTATGGCATTACTATGACTGCCGTAACTGCCGTTACCGACGAGCCGCCGACGGTCATGCTGTGCATCAACCGCCAATCCGCCATCATTCCCATCCTGCAAGGCAACCGTGATTTGTGTATCAACACACTCAACGACGGCCAACAGGATGTTGCTGAACACTTTGCCGGATTGACCGACCTCTCGCCCGAAGAACGCTTTGAATACCATATTTGGCATAGAGGACAAACCGGACAGCTAGAAGTCGAAGGCGCGCTGGCGCACCTGCACGGCAGCATTGTCGATCAACGCGAAATCGGCACGCATTACGTCTTTTTCGTTCAGATCAATGAAATCCGCAATACCGATACGCAAGCGCCGGCATTGCTGTATTTCCGTAGGCAATTCAAATCTTTGGCATAAATAAAGGTCTCATGCCGTCTGAAACATCGGTTTCATTTTTTCAGACGGCCTGAGACCTTTTCTGTTTCACACATTATAGGCACACCCATGAAAGCAATGATACTGGCCGCCGGTCGCGGCGAACGCATGCGCCCCCTGACCGACCACACGCCCAAACCCTTACTCGAAGTAGCAGGCACGCCGCTTATCGGCTGGCACTTACGCCGCCTGCGGAAGGCCGGCTTTACTGAAATCGTCATCAACCATGCCTGGCTTGGCCAGCAAATCGAAGACACCTTGAAAGACGGTTCAGCCTACGGCGTACACATTGCCTATTCTCCCGAGCGCGCCGGAGGCCTGGAAACTGCCGGAGGCATTGCCACCGCCCTGCCGCTTTTGGGCAACGAGCCGTTTTTGGTCGTCAATGGCGACGTGTTGACCGACATTGATTTCCAAGCTGCACGACTGGCTGCCCAGCGCATGCAGGAACACAACCTTCTCGCCCATTTGTGGCTGGTGGACAATCCACCCCATCATCCCGAAGGCGACTTCGGCCTGCTTTCAGACGGCCTGGTATCCGCATCATCCTCAGACGGCCAGGCCCTGACTTTCAGCGGCGTGGGCGTTTATCATCCCGCGCTTTTCAAAGATACCCCGGCGCACCAGGCTGCCAAGCTTGCCCCTCTGTTGCGTCAAGCTATGAGCCAAAGCCAAATCAGCGGCGAACACCATAACGGCCTTTGGCTGGACGTCGGTACAGTCGAACGCCTGCAAGAAGCTGACCGTATCGCCCAATGCTGGTAAAACAAAAGGAACGTATCCGATACATCCCTTTCAATATCAAAGGCCGTCTGAAAATATTGGTCAACCCATTTTTCAGACGGCCTCAATCTATCATCAAGCTTTAGCCAATTTCTTTTCTTTATTCATTCCTAACAAGCCATTAACAATCATCACGCACAATCCCGACCAAATCAGGCCATAGCCGATCAATGCGCCTTTTTGCACCGGCTCGCCCAGCCATACAATCGACACAATAAAAAGCAATACAGGCTCCAAATAGCTCAACATGCCGAACACTGCCACCGGCAGCAACTGATTCGCCTTCAAATTCAACTGCATGGATATTGCACTATTAAAACCCAGCAACACAATAAAAAAGATTAAAACCGGTTTGGCCGCAATCATCGCCGGCGTATCCGTTGCCAGCAAAATATACGCCAACGCAAACGGCGTAATCATCAATAAATCAAAGGTCAGCCCGATTAAGGAAGGCACGCCCAGCTTGCGGCGCAGCAGATAATAAAACGGATAAGTACCGAACACCCATACAGTCGTCCACGAAAACGCGCCCGACCGCACCAATTCACATGCCACGCCTGCACACGCCAAGATTACCGCCACCCTCTGCAACCGGTTCAAACGCTCTTTAAACCAAATCCGTCCACCCAGCATCATCACCAAAGGAAACAGGAAATAACCCATGGCAATGTTTACTCCTTCCCCATTGACCGGCCCCCAGACAAACAGCCACAACTGGCTGGCAAATATCGGCGTCGGCAATACAATCAGCAGCCACCGTTTCCAATCCCGGCCGACTCCATAAGCAAAACGCATTGCCGCCAGCCAACCGCTGACCATCGTCATCAGCACGCACAAAGCCGACAGCATGGCGACCATGCGCCAGGCAAACACCTCCGTCCCCGTCATCGGCCTCATCCACATACCGTACAGAAACAGCATGGAAAACAACAAATTGGACGCTATCGCAGCCAGCAAACCTTTGGATAAATTCGTCATTTCAGACGGCCTTTTGCAATCAATCAAAGTTAATATTGTAGAAAAAACGGATGAAAAAATTACTCATCTTTTTGAATGAAGTTTTACCGTAAACATCCGTTTCATTAAAGGCCGTCTGAAAACCATGTTTTCAGGTTTTCAGACGGCCTTTCATTGCATCAAAGCAGTCTAATGCATCAACCCTGCTTCACAATATCCGACAGCGGCCAGCGCGGCTTGACATTGAATGCGCCGACAGCCTGACGCTCGGCAAGACGCATCGCGCCGGCAAAGGCAATCATTGCTCCGTTGTCGGTACAATATGCCATCGGCGGGAAATAAACATTGATTTTTTCTTCCTGCGGCTTTGGTTTGCCTTTTTCAGATGGCATTTTGACGGTTAAGCGCGAAAATTCATCACGCAGCTTCCAGTTTGCACCCACACCGCCGGCAACCACCAAAGTTCTGAAGCCGGTATCCAACAACGCTTTTTTGGCTTTGGCCGCCAACACGTCAACCACCGCATCTTGGAAAGCGCGGCAAATGTCGTTACGTGTCTGCTCGGGAATTTCATCGTTGCCGGTTTCGGCGCGGACTTTTTCGACAGCGGTCAAAACGGCTGTTTTCAAACCGGAAAAGCTCATCTGCAAATCGTGCGAATGGAGCATAGGACGTGGGAATGTGAAGGCATCAGGCGTGCCGAGTTTGGCCAGCTCGGATAATTTGGCACCGCCGGGATAAGGCAAACCTAAAAGCTTGGCCGTTTTGTCGAACGCCTCGCCTGCCGCATCATCCACGCTTTCACCCAGCAAGGTGTAATCGCCGATACCGCGTACAGCCATAAATTGTGTATGCCCGCCCGACACCAGCAAAGCGACAAATGGAAATTCAGGCTTGTCGTCTGCCAACAAAGGCGAGAGCAAATGGCCTTCAAGATGGTGGACAGGGATAACGGGCTTACCGATGGCAAATGCCAAGGCGTTGGCGAAGCCTGAACCGGCCAGCAATGCGCCGCCCAAGCCCGGACCTTGCGTAAAGGCAACCGCGTCGATGTCGGCATAGCCTACGCCTGCTTCCTTCAAGCAACCTTGCGTCAACGGCACGACACGGCGGATATGGTCGCGACTGGCCAATTCGGGGACAACGCCGCCGTATTCGGCGTGCATCGCCATTTGTGTGTGCAAATGATGCGCCAACAGGCCGCGCTCGGTATCGTAGAGCGCAACGCCGGTTTCGTCGCAAGATGATTCAATTCCTAATACCAACATGGTTTGAGGCCGTCTGAAAAAATGATTAAAAACGATTCAGACGGCGTTTTCTCCGAAAACGGAAAAAGGCCGTCTGAAATAAAGTGCGGAATAAGCGGTTTACAAAGTGCCGTAAGAATGCAGGCCGCTCAAGAACATATTCACGCCGATAAAGGCAAAGGCGGTAATGACCAGGCCGATGACTGCCCACCAAGCCAACACCCTGCCGCGCCAGCCTGCCACCAGCCGCAAATGCAACCAAACAGCGTAATTCAGCCAAACGATGAATGCCCAAGTTTCTTTCGGGTCCCAGCTCCAATAGCGACCCCACGCAGAGGCTGCCCACAATGCGCCGAGAATGGTGGCAATCGTGAAGAATAAGAAACCGACAGCAATCGCTTTGTACATAACTTCTTCAATGACTTGCGAGTGCGGCAGCCATGATTTTTTGCCCGCATCTTCTTTTCTGAGCGCCAGCAGTTCGGCAATACCCAGCATGGCAGCGATACAGAATGCGCCGTAGCCGATAAAGTTGGCCGGAACGTGGATTTTCATCCACCAAGACTGCAAAGCCGGAATCAGCGGCTGAATGGCATGAGCCTCGCGTGAAACGCTGTACCATAAGACAAATCCGACCACAATTGCCATAAAGCTGAAGACAAAGCCACCCAGTTTTTGTACGGCAAAACGGCCTTCGTAATAGAGGTACATCAGTGCCGTAATGACCAAGAACAAGATAAATACTTCGTAAAGGTTGGAAACCGGAATATGGCCGGCATCGGGACGCAGCAGATAGCTTTCATGCCAGCGTACCAGCAAACCGACAAAGCCCGCCATCGCGGAAACCCACGCAAACACGGTACCCATGCCCAAAAGCGTATTGGACGACACATTTTTGCGCACCGCCGCTATCGCGCCGACGATATAGGCAAACAAGGCAAAGAACACAAACGCGCATTGCCACATAATCGCCGACTGGCTGCTTAACAGATATTTGAGCAGGAAACCGTCTGCGTGTTTGATGTCACCGCCATACAAATCAACGGCCAAATACGCCAAGCACACGCCCAAAGGGATAAACCAGCGCATCGGTTTGAAAAACCAACCCAGAAAAACGGCAATACCGGCACTCGCCCACAAAATCACCATTTCGTAGATGTCCATGTGCAGACCGGCTTGGGTTTGGGCAATAAACGCACTGATGGCAATCAGCAGTGCGAATGCCCAGTCGAAGAGGTTGAGGTTTCGGATAAATGATTTGTGTGTCAGAAGCTCATGCTCGGGCAAGGCCTGATGTTTGTTATTCATGGTTCAAATCCTTGGCAAGCTGCTGCAATTGCCGTGTGTGTTGCGGAAATTCTTTCTGCAAGTCGCGTTCGTTGCGGCTGGAAGACATGGCAAAACGGATACGGCCGTCTGAAAACAGCAGCCAAGCACGTTTTTCACGGATATAGAACATAAACACCGTGCCCAACACCAGCAATACCGAACCCAAATACACCAAGAATTCCCCCGGAGAACGGGTCATCTGCAATCCGGAAGAGCGCACTTCGGAATAGCCGTCCAATTGCAGCAACATCGGCGCAGGATACTCGGTTAAACCGGTGTACGCATCCATTGCATGCAGCAGGAAGCGGTTGCGTTTTTCATCTTGCGGCCAAGCCGGCAGGTTGTATGTACTGATCGTGTCTTCCAAAGCGGCATTCATCACGCCATAGAGCATCTCATAGAAATAGCCCTGCATTTTTTCCTGCTGATCTTTGGGAATGTTGGTGGTAACAAATTCGTCCAAAGCCAAATAGCCGCCTTTGGCAAAAATCGACAAAGTATTTTCCGCCGCCGCCATGAATTGCTCGCGGATTTCGGCGGGTGCGCCTTTGACGGCGTTGGCAACGGTTTTACGGCGTGCCGCATCGTCTTTCAAATATTGGCGCAAAGCCATAAAGGTATCGATTTTACCGTTTTTATCCATTGGAATGCGCAACCAGCGGTATTGCTGCGCCAAGCCGCTGCGCGTGCCGGTAATGAAGAAATAGTCTTCATCTTGTTTTACCGGCAACATATAGTTTTTATATTCGACCGCCTGCCCTGCTTTGTCGCGGATGCGGTAAACGATAGATGGGCCAATATTGGTGTATTTTTTGCCTTCCTGACGGACAGAACGAACATCATTGATGGCGGATTTCAGGTTTTGCTCTTTTTCAGACGGCTCGCTCATGTCTTCGACGTTCATCGAAGTAAACTGGTCGAATTCCAATTTATAAGAAGCCTTGCCCAAATCCAGCGGAAACTCGCGCATTGAAGTTGCTTTGAGTTTGACCGGAGTACGGTCGGCATCAGCCAGATTCCACGCTTTAAACGTCAAGTCTGAGCCGCCGTCGGCAAAACTTGCCTGATAAACCGTAATACCGTGCAGCGTCAAAGGATAGTTGACGCGGATGGTGTGTTCGCTGACTTTGCCGGTTGCCTTGTCCGTGACTTCCAAGTCGCTGGCGAAATCGCGCGGCATACCGGTATCGTAAAAATCAATATGGAATTTCTTCAATTTGACGGAAAACGGCAAGTCTTGCACGAGCATGCCGTTATCCGCATTCAGAAATACCACGTCCGCGCTCTGACCTTCCGAAATATTGACATTGCCCCTAAACGACAAATTGGACGTACCCAACACGCTTTCGGGCTTAAAGTCTTTGGCGTAAACCGCCGTATTGTCCGGCACGACCCGGCCGGTGAGCATACCGATTTTCAGCAGAATATTGCTGTCTATCAAACCGCCCAAACAAATCACAATCAGCGCGGCATGGGCAAAGATATAGCCCCATTTGTTCATCGCGCCTTTTTTCGCCGCCACCAAAACCGAACCGTCTTCACGCGTAACGGTTTTGCAGCCATAACCTTGTACTTCCAAATACCGTTGTGCGACTTCGGGCGTCACCTGTCCGTCTAAAACGATGGAATGGCGCATTGCCGCCAGCGATTTTTCCTTCGCGTTTTCACGGAACGAACGAATCTCGCGCAAAAACGGCGGAACATTGCGAATCAGGCACAATCCGGTGGAAATCACCAAAAACATCATGATGACAACGAACCACGCCGAGGCATACACGTCGTACAGGCCCAAAAAGCCGAAAATCTGCGACCAAAACGGGCCGAATTTCACCAAATAATCGACTTGCGGCTGGTTTTGCTGCAAGACCGTACCGATAATCGAAGCCACGCCCAACAGGCTGAGCAGGGCAACGGCAAAACGCATGGAGCTGAAAAAGGCAAACCATGGTCTACGGATAAGTGGGACGGATGATGAAGATTTACTCATATCTCAAATGTCGGCTTGGGGCAACCCGATCGGTAGAACGGACTGCTATGACGTGTGATGCGAAAGGAAGAATATTGCATATTGCAGTAAAAATCTTGCCGTCGCTATTTGAAAAAACCAATCAGGCTTATCGGTTTATATTGGCTAAGGCCGTCTGAAGGGTTTTCAGACGGCCTGTATCAATAAACTCGTTTCAGAACGAAATTTAGTGCAAACCTTGAATGAAGTTGGCTACTGCGTTCAACTCTTCTTCGCTCAGGCGGTTGGCAATATCGGCCATGATAGCGTTTTTACGTTGGCCGGATTGGTAAGCTTTCATTTGCTCGACAACGTAAGCTTTGTGTTGGCCGCCCAAACGAGGATAGGCTTGGATTTCAGTACCGCCGCCCGGGATACCTGCGCCGCTAGGGCCGTGGCAAGACATACATGCCGGCAGTTTTTTAGCGCTCAGGCCGCCGCGATAGATTTTCGCGCCCAGCTCTGGGTTTTCTTTAGGATTGGCTTCGCCCGGTTTGCCTTGTTGTTTGGCGTAGTAGGCGGCAGCGTCGCGGATGTCTTGTTCGGACAAGTTCATCACCATCGGTTTCATCACGCCGGCAGCACCGTGGGTACGGGTACCGTCTTTGATGGCCATGGTTTGACCGTAGGTGTAGGCCGCAGCCTGACCTGCCAGTTTAGGATAAGTTGCGATACCGCTGTTACCATCGGCTGCGTGACACGCCGCACAGATAGTAGTCGCTACCTGTTTGCCTTTTTCAGCATCTGCTTTAGGGGCAGCGGAAACCGCACCGGCAGCCAATACCAAGGCCAATAAAGTCAATCGTTTCATGGAGTGCTCCTGATTACAGCATTGCGTACCGCGTCAATGCCTTTTTTATACTCAAATACCGGGGAATTTTCCCGATTAAAACCGATAATTCTATAAACGTGCTATTCTATACCAAGTTTACATTAAATTACTACTCAAATTACCAAACTGCTGCAACATAAATGCCCGATACAAATTATGATGTTGCAGTTTTGTTTCCATGCAAGGAAATACTGATGAACCTTTTTCAAAATGCTAAATTCTTTACAACGGTCAACCATCTGAAAGACCTGCCCGACACGCCGGCCGAGATTGCCTTTGTCGGCCGAAGCAATGCCGGAAAATCCAGCGCCATCAATACTTTAACCAATCATGTGCGCCTTGCCTACGTTTCCAAAACACCGGGCCGCACCCAACACATCAATTTCTTTGAACTGGAAAACGGCAATTTCATGGTCGATTTGCCCGGCTACGGCTACGCGCAAGTACCGGAGGCTATTCGTGCGCACTGGGTCAAACTCTTGGGCGACTACCTGCAACAACGCCGCCAACTGATCGGCCTGATTTTGATTATGGACTCGCGCCATCCGCTCAAGGCTTTAGACATTCAAATGCTGGACTTCTTCCACATCACCGGCCGCCCTGTGCATATCCTGCTGTCAAAAGCAGACAAGCTGTCTAAAAACGACCAGATTAAAACTTTGGCGGCGGTAAAAAAATCACTCAAACCCTACACCGACCGTCAAAAAATCAGCGTTCAACTGTTCTCCAGCCTGAAAAAACAAGGCATGGACGAAGTCAATCAAGTGGTCGGCTCATGGTTTGACGCGCATCGCGAAGAAATCGAGAATCTTGCAGGCGAAACATCGCCTGAATGATTGTAAAACAAGGCGGAATAAGATGAGTTGACCAACCGCAAATCTTATTCCATCATTTGTTTTCTCACCATCGCGTTTACCATTTAATTCGGGGGCATGTCTCACACATGCCTTTTTTTCATCACGCTTTTTTGTTTTCACACGCAAACCACAATCTCCGCCAAATATGCCATCACAACATATCAGCAAGACCGTCTGAAAGAGCGGCTTCGTTCTCCATCATTATTAAAGTGTTAATTTTAGTATTGCAACCAATTACACATCTTAGCATTTTGCTCATATTCAGCTAATTGTTGAGGCATAGAATGCATTCATCGTTCAACAACACAGTAGGAAAGAAAATCATGAAACGCATTAATGCTTTTATTTCAAAAAAACTCATCATTGCCGGTATTATTGCTTCAAGTTTGGGCGTTGCCGGTGCTGCGGGTGCCGTGGCTTTTAAAGAAGGCATGTTTGCGCAGGTTTCCGGTCAGCAAGCGGCAGCAACGGCAGTGGCGCAAGTTGGCGGCGTGGCCAAAGATGTTGATTATAAATACAAACAGCATTTGGGTGGCCGTTATAAGGTGGAAATTTTAAAAGACGGGGTCGAATATGAGGCTCTGGTTGATGCTCAAAGCGGCAAAGTATTGGCGGTAGCGCAAGATAACGATCAAGACAAACGACACTTTGATAAGTATGATAAGCATCATAAACATGACAATGCTGAGCCCTCTTCATCGCAAAATACAGATTATCAGGCTCCTGCCGATGCTGCACCTGGCACACCTGAAAATGCAACCGCTTCCGAGGTAACAAAATCTTAATTTATTTAAACTTTAAAAAAGCCAATGCCGTCTGAAACTTTCAGACAACATTGGCTTTAATGCAGCATTGTTTGAAACACAGCTCCTATCAAGCCCAATCGTTTTCAGACGGCCTTTGCCTCATCTTCGCCATCAGTCCAACCCGCTTCTTTCAATTTCCGCTGTTGCGCATCATATCTGGCTTTTTCCGCCCAATACATTGTCTGGATACAGGCATCGCCGCACTCGCTGCCGCAACATTCCCATGACTCGGGGCGGACAGGTTCGTCTAAAAGCGACTCGCCCAAGATGGCTTCGGCTTTATTCTTCAGGGTCGTATCCATCGGCGATTTCCAAGCGCGCACCGTCAAACTCAATCACTTCGCCGCCGCGTATTTTGGCAGTTTTACGGGTTTCGGTTTCGCCGTTGCGCAACACCAGCCCTTCGGCGATAAATGCTTTTGCCTGTCCGCCGCTTTCGGCAAGGCCGGCCAGTTTCAATAAGTCGCACAACGCGATGTATTCGTTGTCTTCAAGATAGACTGTTGCTTCCATCATTTAATCCTTTTCAATAATGGCGATATTTTAACATGGCCGTCTGAAAGAAAGCCCCCTTCTGTTTTATTTGCTTTATCCAACCTCATTACATTTGGTTTTCAGACGGCCTTTCGCTGCCAACCCTGCTACAATACGCCTTTTATTGTTCACGCCGATTTTGCCATGACCGAGCCGACCTATATCCCCCTGCGCCTGCATACCGAATTCTCGATTACTGACGGTATGGTGCGGATTAAAAAACTGATTGCCAAAGCGCAGGAATACGGTTTGCCTGCTTTGGGCATCAGCGATTTGATGAACGAATTCGGTTTGGTGAAATTCTATAAAGCCTGCCGCGGCGCAGGGATTAAGCCCATCGGCGCGGCGGATGTGTGGATAGGTAATCCGAATGCGCCTGACAAGCCGTTTCGCGCCATGCTGATTATCCGCAACGATGCGGGTTATCTGCGCTTGAGCGAGCTTTTGACGGAGGCCTATGTCGGCAAAGACCGCAATATCCATCATGCGGAACTCAATCCCGAATGGCTGGAAAACGGCGACAACAGCGGCTTGATTTGTTTGAGCGGCGCGCATTACGGCGAAGTGGGCGTGAATCTCTTAAACGGCAATGAAGACGCGGCGCGTGCGGCGGCGTTGAAATACGCGGCGTGGTTTCCCGATGCGTTTTATTTAGAGCTGCAACGCCTGCCCGAACGCCCTGAATGGGAGGCTTGTGTTTCCGGCAGCGTGAAGCTGACGGAGGAACTGGGTTTGCCGGTGGTAGCGACGCATCCGACGCAGTTTATGAGCCGCGACGATTTCAACGCGCACGAGGCGCGGGTGTGCATCGCGGGCGGCTGGGTGCTGACGGACAAGAAACGTCCGCGCGATTTCACGCCAAGCCAGTTTTTCATTCCGCCGGAAACCATGGCCGAACGTTTCGCCGATTTACCCGAGGCCTTGGAAAACACGGTGGAAATTGCCAAACGCTGTAATCTACACATCACATTGGGCAAAAACTTCCTGCCGCTCTTCCCTACTCCGGACGGCCTGTCGCTGGACGATTATTTGGTGAAGCTGTCCAACGAGGGCTTGCATGAACGTATGGTTCAGCTTTATCCCGACGAGGCAGAGCGTGCGGCAAAAATGCCGGAATATCAGGAACGGCTGGATTTTGAGTTGAACATCATCATCCAGATGAAATTCCCCGGCTATTTCCTTATCGTACAAGACTTTATCAACTGGGCGAAAACGCACGGCTGTCCGGTAGGGCCGGGACGCGGTTCGGGCGCTGGCTCGCTGGTGGCGTATTCGCTGAAGATTACCGACCTTGACCCGCTGAAATACGCGCTGCTGTTCGAGCGTTTCTTGAACCCTGAACGCGTCTCCATGCCTGACTTTGACGTCGACTTCTGTCAGGCAAACCGTGGCCGCGTGATTGAATATGTGCGCGAAAAATACGGCGCGGATGCGGTAAGCCAGATTGTTACCTTCGGCACGATGTCGTCCAAAGCGGTGATTCGCGACGTCGGACGCGTGCTGGAACTGCCGTTTATGCTGTGCGACAAACTGTCCAAACTGATTCCGTTGGAAGCCAACAAACCCCTGAGTTTGGAAAAAGCCATGGAGGCCGAGCCGCAGATTCAGGAATTGATTGAAGCGGAAGAAGCGGACGAACTGATTACGCTGGCGAAAAAGCTGGAAGACCTGACGCGCGGTTTGGGTATGCACGCGGGCGGCGTGTTGATTGCGCCGGGCAAGATTTCCGATTACAGCCCCGTGTATCAGGCGGACGAATCCGCCTCGCCCGTATCCATGTACGACAAGGGCGACGTGGAAGACGTGGGTTTGGTGAAGTTCGACTTTTTGGGTCTGCGCAACCTGACCATTATCGAAATGGCGCAGAACAACATCAAAAACACCACCGGCGATATTGTCGATGTCGGCAAGATTCCGCTTGACGACCAAGCTGCCTACCAAATCTTCCGCGATGCGAACACCACCGCCGTCTTCCAGTTCGAGTCGACCGGCATGAAAAAAATGCTGAAAACGGCGCACACGACCAAGTTTGAAGAACTCATCGCCTTCGTGTCGCTCTACCGCCCAGGCCCGATGGACAACATCCCCGACTTCGTCGCGCGCATGAAGGGACAGGAATTCCAATACATCCACCCGCTGCTCGAAGGCATCCTCGCGCCGACCTACGGCATTATGGTGTATCAGGAACAAGTAATGCAGGCGGCGCAGATTATCGGCGGCTACTCGCTCGGCGGCGCAGACTTGTTGCGCCGCGCCATGGGTAAGAAAAAGCCCGAAGAAATGGTGAAACACCGCGAAATTTTCGCCGAAGGCGCGGCAAAACAAGGCATTTCGCGCGAAAAATCCGACGAAATCTTCAACTACATGGAAAAATTCGCCGGCTACGGTTTCAACAAATCCCACGCCGCAGCCTACGCCCTGATTTCCTATCAGACCGCATGGCTCAAAGCCCATTATCCTGCCGAATTTATGGCGGCAACCATGTCGTCTGAATTGGACAACACCGACCAGCTCAAGCATTTCTACGACGACTGCCGCGCCAACGGCATCGAGTTCCTGCCGCCCGACATCAACGAATCCGACTACCGCTTCACGCCGTATCCGAACATGAAAATCCGCTACGCACTCGGCGCGATTAAAGGCACGGGCGAAGCCGCCGTCGAATCCATCATCGCCGCGCGGCAAAG
>NZ_JBQCWZ010000032.1:22066-26041 GCF_051956895.1 Neisseria sp. P0021.S006 | reverse complement strand
GTTGCGGCTTAAGTCTTCCAGTTCTTTCAGCTTGGCCAACTGCGCCGCATCGGTGCTGCTGTGTACCGAGTTTTGGCGACCCATCACACGGTCGAAGGCATTGCCGCTTTTTTCGGCATCACGGGCAATGCGGTTGAGGTCGCTGCCGTTACCACCGGCTGTTTTGCCTGTGCCCATGCTTTGCTGTGCGGCACGCCAGTCTTGCAACTGCTGCTGCATCTCGCGTTTTTTCGCCTGCAGGGCGGCGATAAAGCCTTCAAGCTCTTTTTCTTGTGCAGCACAGTCGGCAATGGTGTTTTCTAAGATGGGCAGACGCGCTTCGATGTCCATCTGCTCGGCGATACCCGCTTCGGCAAGATCATCGCGACCGGCATCTACGGCGGCTTGCAGATTGGCATCAATGGCCTCGTGGCGGTTGCTTTCATCGGCCATTTTCTTGGCGGCAAGATGTTTCTGCGCCAACACTTTGCCCAACTCAGCGCGCACTTCATCTACTGCGCGCTCAATTTCGCGGATGCTTTCGTTCATGACCGCTTCAGGTGCAAGGTTTTCCGCCGCATCAATTAGGGCATGAAAACCGCCGCTTACCAGACGACCTACTCGGCGGGATAGGGTTTCGCTCATTTGGATTTTCCTTTCACTAAAATGTGTTTGTTTCATTTGGTATGGCAGCAGTCTTAAACTTCATTTGCCTGTTGTACAATCTTCGCCAGTTTCAAAGTGTTTTCAAGCTGTTGCAGAACGCTGTCGTCGTATGCCGCGCCTTTGCCGGTTACGGCGAGTTGCAGGATGCTGTCGGTGAGGCGGACGATGCGCCACATCAGTTCGCGCTCGTATTTTTTCAAATCGTCGAGGTCAGCTTCTTCGGGCAGGTCGGCGGCGAGTGTTGCGCCCAAGTCGGGCAGTTGTTCAAACAACCTCGCCACGATATGCGAATGCACTCCGGCCTGTTTTTCAGCGTGCAAGATTTCGTGTTTTGCTGCTTGGAAAAACTGCTCCTGCGCCGTCAGTGCAGAGCCGTAATCGCGTGTCTGCGTATGCGCCAAGCGTGCCAGCTTGAGCAATTCGCGGATTTTTTCAGACGGCGTATTTGCACCTTCGATTTTTAGTTCAGCAATAAAATCAGCATCTTCCTGAGTGATGCGCACACTAATTGGGATACGGTTCGTTGCATTCATATTCTTTTGATTTGGTTTGTATTCATTTGAATACAAATATACAAGATGGGATTCTGAGGCGCAATACCAGAAACCGTATATTTATGTAAACATCAGGCCGTCTGAAACTTGATTTTCGGTTTTCAGACGGCCTTTTCCTTTATAATCCGTACATTATTTTCATACACACAGCAGGTTCCCCATGTCCAACAAACCCACACTCCTTCTCGTTGACGGCTCTTCTTATCTTTACCGCGCCTATCATGCTATGGGGCAGAATTTGTCCGCGCCCGACGGTGCGCCGACTGGGGCGATGTATGGAGTGTTGAACATGCTGCGCCGGCTGCGGGCAGATTATGTGCATGACTATTGCGCGGTGGTGTTTGATGCGAAGGGTAAGAATTTCCGCCACGAGATGTTCCCCGACTATAAGGCGACGCGTCCGCCGATGCCGGATGATTTGCGCCCGCAGGCGGAAGCCTTGCCGGATTTGGTGCGCCTGATGGGCTGGCCGGTGTTGGTGATTCCGCAAGTGGAAGCGGACGACGTTATCGGCACTTTGGCTAAGATGGCTAGCGAAGCAGGGTGGAGCGTAGTGGTATCTACCGGCGATAAGGACATGGCGCAGTTGGTGAACGAGCGCGTGACGCTGGTGAACACGATGAGCGGCGAAACGCTGGACATTGAAGGCGTGAAGGAGAAATTCGGCGTGCGCCCCGACCAAATCCGCGATTATCTTGCACTGATGGGCGATAAGGTGGACAACGTGCCGGGCGTGGAAAAGTGCGGCCCGAAAACCGCGGTGAAGTGGCTAGAAGCCTATGGCTCGCTGGCTGGTGTGATGGAACACGCTGGCGAAGTCAAAGGCAAGGTGGGCGAAAACCTGCAAGCCGCTTTGGAACAACTGCCGCTGTCGTATGATTTGGTAACGATTAAAACCGATGTGGACTTGCATACCGAGCTTTCAGACGGCCTCGAAAGCCTGCGCCGCACTTCGCCGAAATGGTCGCAGCTGGTTGTCGATTTCAAACGCTGGGGTTTCCGTACTTGGCTGAAAGA
Source organism: Neisseria sp. P0021.S006 (assembly GCF_051956895.1). Classification (NCBI taxonomy): domain Bacteria; kingdom Pseudomonadati; phylum Pseudomonadota; class Betaproteobacteria; order Neisseriales; family Neisseriaceae; genus Neisseria; species Neisseria sp. P0021.S006. Next base: position 23,825 of record NZ_JBQCWZ010000032.1, on the reverse strand, counting down.
GGCGGAAAGCCGTATGCACGAAGCACAAAATACAGATTTGTTCGGCAGCGAGCATATTGGCGAACAGGCCGCATTGGCGATGGAAACACAGCCTGAAAAACAACCCGAACTTGCCCCAGCTCCCGAAAAACTGGATTATCAAGCCATTACCACCGAAGCGCAGTTTGCCGCCTTGTTGGACAAACTGGCGCAGGCGGACAAAATCGGCATCGATACGGAAACCACGTCATTAGACGCGATGAATGCCGCGCTGGTCGGCATCAGCATCGCGTTCCAAGCAGGCGAAGCGGTTTACATCCCCGTAGGACACAGCCTTACTGCCGCGCCCGAACAGCTTGATTTGCAAGACGTATTAGGCCGTCTGAAACCGCATTTGGAAAATCCTGCCCTGAAAAAAATCGGGCAAAACCTCAAATACGACCAACACGTTTTCGCCAACTACGGCATAGCCCTGAACGGCATTGCCGGCGATTCCATGCTCGCTTCCTACATCATTGAGAGCCATCTCGGACACGGCTTGGACGAGTTGTCCGAACGCTGGCTCGGCTTGGAAACCATTACCTACGAATCGTTGTGTGGCAAAGGCGCAAAGCAAATCAGTTTTGCTGACGTTGCCATCGGACAGGCAACTGAATACGCCGCCCAAGACGCAGATTTTGCCCTGCGCCTCGAAGCGCACCTGCGCGCGCAAATGGACGCCAAACAGCTTGAAATGTATGAAAAAATGGAGCTGCCTGTCGCGCAAGTATTGTTTGAAATGGAACGCAACGGCGTGCAAATCGACCGCGCCGAACTCGCCCGCCAAAGCGCGGAACTCGGCGCAGAGCTGATGAAGCTCGAACAAGAAGCATACGCCGCCGCAGGCCAGCCGTTCAACCTCAACTCGCCCAAACAGCTGCAAGAAATCCTGTTCGACAAAATGGGCATCCCCACCAAAGGCCTGAAAAAAACCGCCAAAGGCGGCATTTCCACCAATGAAGCCGTGCTCGAACAGCTCGCGCCCGACTACCCCCTGCCCAAAATCATCCTGCAAAACCGCAGCCTGGCGAAACTCAAATCCACCTACACCGACAAACTGCCCGAAATGATTTCCCCCAAAGACGGCCGCGTGCATACCACCTACGCCCAAGCCGTCGCCATTACCGGCCGCCTCGCGAGCAACAACCCCAACCTGCAAAACATCCCCATCCGCACCGCCGAAGGCCGCCGCGTGCGCCGCGCCTTCACCGCACCGCAAGGCAGCGTCATCGTTTCCGCCGACTATTCCCAAATCGAGCTACGCATCATGGCGCACCTCTCCGGCGACAAAACCCTCATCGCCGCGTTCCAAAACGGCGAAGACGTACACCGCCGCACCGCCGCCGAAGTATTCGGCATCGCCCCCGAAAACGTCTCGTCCGAACAACGCCGCTACGCCAAAACCATCAACTTCGGCCTCATTTACGGCATGGGCCAATACGGCCTCGCCAAATCATTGGGCATCGACAACATCTCCGCTAAAAACTTTATCGACCGCTACTTCGCCCGCTATCCCGGCGTCGCCGAATACATGCAGCGCACCAAAGAACAAGCCGCCGCGCAAGGCTTCGTCGAAACCCTGTTCGGCCGCCGCCTCTACCTGCCCGACATCCACAACAAAAACGCCAACGCCCGCGCCGGAGCCGAACGCGCCGCCATCAACGCCCCCATGCAAGGCACCGCGTCCGACCTCATCAAACGCGCCATGATAGACGTATCCCGCTGGCTTTCAGGCGACCTC